>NZ_SMLD01000185.1:0-17740 GCF_004352805.1 Nonomuraea mesophila | reverse complement strand
GGGCAGGGGGTGCTCGGGCTGCTCGATCAGGCGGACGCCCAGGCGTTCTCGGCCGCGCTGCTGGCTCCCCTCACCGGGTACGGCTCCCGGGCCGGACTCGTGGAGTCCCTGCGCGCGTACCTGGAGAACAACGGCCACTGGGACGCGGCGGCGCAGCGGCTCGGCGTGCACCGGCACACGCTGCGCTACCGCATGAAACGGGTGGCCGAGCTGCTCGGCTGCGACCTCGACGATCCGGGCGTCCGCGCCGAGCTGTGGTTCGCCCTCGAAGCGGCTCGCCGTTGACGGTCGCGCTCGAAGCGGGCGTACCTCCTCGTCAGGCCTGCTTGTCGACCTGGTAGCAGCAGATGGTGGCCATGGTGACCGCCTCGAACGTGCGCCCGTCGCGCAGGTGACCGGCACGCTCCAAACTGATCGCGCCCTGAGCCGCCGCCCACAGCGCGTCCGCGATCTTGCGGGGCTGGGTCGGGACCAGGTAGCCGGCGGAGATGCAGTCGGCGATCACGCGGTCGAGGATGTTGAGTGCGGCGCGGGCGAGGGTTCTCGCGCGCTCGCTGGGTTCGAAGCCGGGGATCGCCCGCTCGAACATGAGGCTGTAGTAGCCGGGCTCGGACAGGCACGCCTGCCGGTAGGCGGGTCCGAGCGCGGTCAGGTGCTCGAACGGGCTGCGCCGTGGCGGCACCGACTCCAGATAGCGGCGGAAGCGCTCGAATCCCTCAAGATACAGCGCTTCCGCCAGACCCTCCCGGTTGCCGAACATCGTGTAGATGACGGTCGTCGTGCACCCTGCCTCCGCGGCGATCCTGCGCATGGTGAGGCTGTCGGCCCCGTCGGATTCGAGCAGGTTGACGGCCACGTCCAGGAGGTGGGAGCGGAGTTCGTCGTGGCTGGCGCGCTCTCCCTTGAGGTAGGCGCCCTGGAGCCCGAGCGGCGCCGAGGTCATGGAACCTCCTCAGCGGCCAAGGAGCTATGCGTCCTTGTGACCTCACGGTGTTCGGTCACGGGGCCCACGCCTTTCTGATCGGGGGCCCACCACGCTGTAGACCCGCATCCGATGACTTAGCCAGAGCGACGATCGCTCAAACCACTCCGCATGGTAAACATCCCGAATTGGGTCTAGTTCCGTTACATCATGGGTATACACCAGGGCTTGTACTTAACGGTGAGGTCTCGTGGGAGTCTTGTGCACCGTGGTGTGATCCCCGAACGCCCGCTTCGCATAACGTCTGAACTATGGACGTGCGTACCTTCTGGCTGGCCGGCCGCCCAGCGACCGGGGACTCCGAGCTCACCGTCACCAACCCCCACGACGGCCGCGAGGTCGGCCGCCATTCCGTGCCCACGGAGGCGCAGGTCGAGGAGGCCGTCGCGGCGGCGTACGCGGTCGCCGAGCAGGCCGCCGCGCTGCCCGTGCACGTACGGGCCGAGGCGCTGGCCCACGTCTCGCGGCGCATCGAGGAGCGGGCAGACGAGATCGCCCGGCTGATCACCGCCGAGAACGGCAAGCCGATCTTCTGGGCGCGCGGCGAGGTGACGCGGGCCGTCGCCACGTTCCGCTTCGCCGCCGAGGAGACCCGCCGCTGGTCCGGTGAGGCGCAGCGGCTCGACACCGAGCCGGCCGCGGCCGGGCGCCTGGCGTACGTGTCGCGGGTCCCGTACGGGCCCGTGCTGGCGATCACCCCGTTCAACTTCCCGCTGAACCTCGTCGCGCACAAGGTCGCCCCGGCCATCGCCGTCGGCGCCCCCGTCGTCGTGAAGCCCGCTCCCGCCACGCCGCTGTCGTCGCTGCTGCTGGGCGAGCTCCTCGCCGAGACCGATCTGCCCGCCGGCATGTTCTCGGTGCTGCCGGTCCCGAACGAGCGCGCCGCCGGCCTGGTGCAGGACCCGAGGTTGCCCGTGGTGTCGTTCACCGGCTCCGCGCCCGTCGGCTACGCCATCGCCGACCAGGTGCCGCGCAAGCACGTCACGCTGGAGCTGGGCGGCAACGCGGCGGCCGTCGTGCTGGCCGACGCCGACCTCGACTGGGCGGCCCAGCGCATCGCCCTCTACTCCAACTACCAGGGCGGACAGAGCTGCATCGCCGTGCAGCGGGTGATCGTCGAACAGCCGGTCTACGACGCCTTCGTCGAGCGGCTGGTCCCGGCTGTCAAGGGGCTGGTCACCGGCGACCCGGCCGACGAGAAGACCCAGGTCGGCCCTCTCGTCTCGGAGGCCGCCGCGGAACGGGTGGAGCAGTGGGTCGGCGAGGCCGTCGCCGCGGGCGCCGAGGTGCTCGCGGGCGGCACCCGCGAGGGCACGTCCTTCGCCCCGACGGTGCTGGCGGGCGTGCCGCACGACGCCAAGGTCGTCCGCGAGGAGGTCTTCGGGCCCGTCATGATCCTGCAGCCCGCCGCGTCGGTCGACGAGGCGTACGCGATGGTCAACGACTCGAAGTACGGCCTGCAGGCCGGGGTGTTCACGCGGTCGCTGGACGCCGCCTTCCGGGCCAACCGGGAGCTGAAGGTGGGCGGCGTGATCGTCGGCGACGTGCCGTCGTACCGGGCCGACCAGATGCCGTACGGCGGGGTCAAGGACTCGGGCGTCGGACGCGAGGGGCTGCGCGCGGCGATGACGGACTACACGTACGAGAAGGTCATGGTGCTGACCGGCCTGTCACTCTGAGGGCCGGGAAAAGCCGTTGCTCCGCCTGTCGGCACGCTGGTAGACGTGACCGGTCCACTGAACGGGAGATCTGTCTCATGCTGACCGGAAACCGCGTGCGCCTGCGTGCCCTCGAACCCGCTGACAGCGAAGCCCTGTGGCGGTGGTATCACGATCCGGAGACGGGACGGTGGATGAGCAGCGGGCCGCCCATCTCCCTCGCCCAGAACATGGAGAAGGGCGCCAACCGGCCGCGCAACACCTTCGAGCAGATGACGCTGGGCATCGAGACGCTCGACGGCGGGCGGCTGATCGGTTACGTCGTGCTCGGCGACACCGACCTCATCCAGGGCGACGCCACCCTGGACAGCATCGCCATCGCCGACCCCGACTACCGGGGAGGCGGCTACGCGACGGACGCGCTGCGCGTGATCTGCAGGTACGCCTTCGAGGAGATGGGGCTGCACCGGGTGACGCTGTGGGTGGTGGCCGACAACACGGCGGCCGTGCGGGCGTACACCAGGGTCGGGTTCGTCGAGGAGGGGCGGCGGCGCGAGGCGTTCCGCACCAAGGGGAAGCGGCACGACTTCCTCATGATGGGGCTGCTGGAGTCGGAGCTGAAGTGAGCGTCCCCTGAGCGATCAGGCGCGTCCCGCCATGGTGTAGAGGGCCTTGGCGGCGTCGCCGAGGTAGGGGCCGTACATCGTGCGCTGGTCGTCGCTGTACTTGAAGCTGCTCAGCGACGTGATCGTGCCCTTGCCGGTGCGGGGGTCGAACCTGGTCATCCACGGGCCGCCGCTGGAGCCCGCCGTCATGGCGCAGCCGAGGCCCTGGTCGCGGGTCTGCTTGTGCGGGTCGTCCCGCAGCCGTCCCGCGCAGTAGACCAGGTGGCTGCCGTTGTACGGCGGGTCGGCGGGATAGCCGAAGCCGAACGCCTGGCCGCCGCGCGGCGTGTTGAAGGCGATCTCCTGGGTGCCGACCACGTCGGCCACGTGCCTGCCGCGTGAGGTGGCCAGGGCGACCATGCCGATGTCGTAGTTGTCGTCGCCGCTGCGCGACCACGGGCCGGCGACGAACATGCGGCGGGCGGTGTACTGCCCGAACGGCGCCTTCCCGCCGGACCCGTAGCCGGGGACGAACGTCCAGTTCGCCGCCCACTCGCCGGCGCCGTCCTTGACGCAGTGACCGGCGGTGACCACGAGGTCCTTGTTGGCGCTCCTGACCGTGCTGGCCGAGCAGACGAAGTCCGCGCCGGCCACGGTGAGGAACACCCGGCCCGTCGTCCTCGCGACGAGGCCGCCCGAACCCCAGCGGGAGCCGACGGTGCCGGTGCTCGGCGCGGCGGCCGCGTGGTGGCGGGGCTCGGCCGGTTGCGCCGTGCGGCCGGGAAGGGCCTGGCCGGCGGCCGGACCGCGCCCGCCCGGAAGGCTGGGGAGCGCGCGCCCACCGGTCAGGTCGCCCAGCAGTCCCTTGTCGCTCGTGGCGAGGCCGAGCAGCCCGATCGGCAGGGCCTTGGCCATGCGTTGCGGCGTCCAGTAGTCGAGCACCCGCTGCTGGTCGGCGGGTGTGCGCGCGGCCACGTGCTCGACGATCCCGGCCCTCCGGACGACCTGCCGGGCCACGGAGAAGACGGGCCCGCCGGCCGAGACAGCCGTGGTGACGGGGCGTTCGGCCTGCTGCGGTGCCGGTGCCGCGCCGAGGAGCGCGGAGCCGATCAGCCCGGCGAGGAGCGGGGCCCCCGCGAGCATGGGGGTGCTCAGGGTCATGCTCCCTGAGTCTGCACCACAACTTGTGTTCTTGTGACTACTTTCGGTGAGTCGCTCAGAGGGCGTTAGTGTTTTGTGCCGCCTGGTAGACAGCCTGAGCCTCATTCCCGAAATAAGGGCCGAACATCCAGTTCGGGGCGAAGTTGTATTTGAAGCTGTTCACCGAATTCTGCGTGCCGAGACCGGTCGACTCGTTGAAGCTCAGCATCCACGGACCGCCGCTCGAACCGCCGGTCATGTTGCAGGTCAGGCCATGGTCCTTCGACAGCGCGACGTCGTCGAAGGTCCGGCCGCTGCAGTGGATGAGCTTCGACCCGTCGTACGGCGCCGCCGCCGGGTAGCCGAAGGCGTACATCTGCTGCCGTCTGGGCTGGTTGAACGCCACGCCCTGGCCGCCCACGACGTCCACCAGCGTCTTGCCCTCCAGCGGAGCGACCACCGCGGCGGCGATGTCGAAGTTGATGTCCTCGCGGGCGTTCCACTGCGGCGTGGTCAGCAGCCGGGTGGCGGCCCAGGTGCCGAAGGGGCGCTTGCCGTTGTCGTAGCCGGGCACGAACACCCAGTTGGTGTGGAACGCGCCGCCCATCTTCACGCAGTGGCCCGCGGTCAGCACCACGCTCTTGTTCGCGCTGGTCACGGCCGAGCCCGAGCATGAGGCGTTGCGCCCCTGCGTGGTGAAGAAGACCCGGCCCGTGGTCTTCACGACGGCGCCGCCCTTCGTCCAGGGCGCGCCCGACGACCTGGCGGCCTGCAACGCGGTGCGGCTCTTCGAGGCGCCGCTGGGCGGGGCCGTCCAGGGGGTGCCTTCGGCGGGCTGCGCCCCGGCCTTCTTCTCCCCGGCCTTCTTCTCCACGGCCTTCTTCTCCACGGCCTTCTTCGCCCCGGCCTTGGGTCCGGGCGCGTCCAGCGGCTGGGCCGCCTCCATGCGCCGCTCCGTCCAGTACGTCAGGACCTGGCGCCGTTCGGACGCCGAATCCGCCGCCGTCTTCTGCGCGGGCTCCGGACGCGCCCGTACGCCGGCCTGCGCCCCGCTCGCCGGGAGCAGGGCGGCGCTCCCTGCGGCGAGGGCCAGGACGGAAATCAGAGCAACTTTGCGGTGCATTACGTACCTCCCGAAATCGGACGTGAGCTTGGAAGGTAGCGGCATCAATATCCAGATTTCTCAAGATTTGCGCGATCCGATATGGCGATATTCCGGCACGAATTAACTGAGTTATCTCCCGTCACATAAGTCAGGCACTTTGCGGCTGATCGGGGTCTCGTGCCCGAGTACGCCACGCAGCGGGGACAATGGACGGGTGCATGAACAGACCCTCCGCTCCGTCGTCGTGCTCGGCTCCACCGGCTCGATCGGCACGCAGGCACTCGACGTCATCGCCGCCGGCCCGGGCGGCTTCACGGTCTCCGGGCTGGCGGCGGGGGGTGGCAAGGTCGACCTGCTGGCCAGGCAGGCGGCCGAGTTCGGTGTCGAGGTGGTGGCGGTGGCCGACGCCTCGGCCGTGCCGGCGCTGAAGGAGGCGCTGGCCGCGCACGGCGCGCACCCCACGGTCCTCGCGGGCCACGAAGGTGTCGCCGAGGTGGCGGCGTGGCCGTGCGACACCGTGCTCAACGGCATCACCGGCGCGCTCGGCCTGACCTCCACGCTGGTCGCCCTGGAGTCGGGCAGGACGCTCGCGCTGGCCAACAAAGAGTCCCTCATCATCGGCGGGCCCCTGGTCAAGCGGCTGGCCAAGCCGGGGCAGATCCTGCCGGTCGACTCCGAGCACTCGGCGCTGCAGCAGTGCCTGTGGGCGGCGGGGCCCGACGGCTACGACCCCGCGGAGGTCAAGCAGCTCGTGGTCACGGCCAGCGGCGGGCCGTTCCGGGGCATGAAGCGCGCCGAGATGGCCGACGTCACCCCCGCGATGGCGCTGGCCCACCCGACCTGGTCGATGGGGCCCGCCATCACGATCAACTCCGCCACCCTGGTCAACAAGGGGCTGGAGGTGATCGAGGCGCATCTGCTGTTCGACCTCGGCTTCGACCGCATCGAGGTCGTGGTCCACCCGCAGTCGATCGTCCACTCCATGGTCGAATACGTCGACGGCTCCACCATCGCCCAGGCCAGCCCGCCCGACATGCGGCTGCCGATCGCGCTGGCGCTCGGCCACCCGCGCCGCGTCCCCGGCGCGGCCCGGCCCATCGACTGGACCAAGGCGCACACCTGGACGTTCGAGCCGCTCGACGACGAGGCGTTCCCCGCCGTCGCGCTGGCCAGGCACGTCGGCGGCGCGGGCGGCACCGCGCCGGCCGTCTACAACGCCGCCAACGAAGCCTGCCTCGACGCGTTCCTCCGCGGCGACCTGCCGTTCCTGGCGATCGTCGACACCGTCGCCCGGGTCGTCGAGGAGCACGACGTCACCCCGGCCGGCTCCGTCGACGAGGTGCTCGCGGCCGACGCCTGGGCCCGCGCCCGTGCGGCCGAACTCACAACCGGGCAGTCCCGCTGACTACCTAGACTGAAAGCGTCGTCACAGTAAGGGTTGAAATGTCATCTGTAGCTCTCGGCATTCCGGCGGTGCGCCCCAAGCCGCTCGCCGAACGCCGCCACTCCCGCCAGCTCATGGTCGGCAGCGTGCCGGTGGGCGGCGACGCCCCCGTCTCGGTGCAGTCGATGACGACCACGGTGACCGCCGACGTCAACGCGACCCTGCAGCAGATCGCCGAGCTGACGGCCTCCGGCTGCCAGATCGTGCGCGTGGCGGTGCCGTCCCAGGACGACGCCGACGCGCTGCCTCTCATCGCCAGGAAGTCGCAGATCCCCGTCATCGCCGACATCCACTTCCAGCCGAAATACGTGTTCGCGGCCATCGAGGCGGGCTGCGCGGCCGTGCGCGTCAACCCGGGCAACATCAAGAAGTTCGACGACAAGGTCGGCGAGATCGCCAGGGCCGCCTCCGAGCACGGCGTGCCGATCAGGATCGGCGTCAACGCCGGCTCCCTCGACCCGCGGCTGCTGCAGAAATACGGCAAGGCCACGCCCGAGGCGCTGGTGGAGTCGGCCCTGTGGGAGTGCTCGCTGTTCGAGGAGCACGGGTTCAGAGACATCAAGATCTCGGTCAAGCACAACGACCCGGTCGTGATGATCAACGCCTACCGCCTGCTGGCCGCCCAGTGCGACTATCCGCTGCACCTGGGCGTCACGGAGGCCGGGCCGGCCTTCCAGGGCACGATCAAGTCCTCCGTCGCCTTCGGCGCGCTGCTGGCCGAGGGCATCGGCGACACGATCAGGGTCTCCCTGTCCGCGCCCCCGGTCGAGGAGGTCAAGGTCGGCGCCCAGATCCTGGAGTCGCTCGGGCTGCGCGAGCGCGGGCTGGAGATCGTGTCCTGCCCGTCGTGCGGGCGGGCCCAGGTCGACGTCTACACGCTGGCCGACCAGGTGCAGGCCGGCCTGGAGGGCATGAAGGTCCCGCTGCGGGTGGCCGTCATGGGCTGCGTCGTCAACGGGCCGGGCGAGGCCCGCGAAGCCGACCTCGGGGTGGCCTCCGGCAACGGCAAGGGCCAGATCTTCGTCAAGGGCGAGGTCATCAAGACCGTGCCCGAGTCGCAGATCGTCGAGACCCTGATCGAGGAGGCCATGCGGCTGGCCGAGGAGATGGGCCTCGAGATCGACCTTGACGACGACACCGGCCCCCAGGTCACGGTCGGCTGACCCACCCCTGATCCACGCCTGACCCACACGGGGACCCCGGGCCCGCGTCGGCCCGGGGTCTCCGCTTTCCCGTGACCGGCACGTCACTCCTTGCAACAGATCCATTACATGATGGCAAGCATTTCCCCATACCCACCGTCACGGCCCGCTCACGTACGGGAGCATCGCAAGGCCTATGACATGGGAGGGGGCCGGGTGAATCGGGTAGTGAGGATCGTCGCCGCAAGTGCGGTGCTCGTCGCCGGGACAGTGAGCGCGGACGGGATGGCGGTGGCCGGTGCGGCCAGCAGAGCGCCGGCCGCGGTGGCCTGGGGGCCGTGTCCGCAGACGTCGGGGAAGCAGGCTCCGGCCGAGCTGGAATGCGCCACCGTACGCGTGCCGCTCGACTACCGCGAGCCGCGGGGACATCAGATCAAGGTGGCGATCAACCGGCTCAAGGCCAAGACGTCGCGGGACGCCGACCACCTCGGCACGCTCCTGGTGAACCCGGGCGGCCCGGGCGCGTCCGGCCGCAACCTCACCGCCTACGTCGCCAGGAACCTGCCGGGCGACCTGCGCGACCGCTACGACATCGTGGGCTTCGACCCCCGCGGCGTCGGCGCGAGCGAGCCGGCGATGCGCTGCGTCGACCCCGCCGCCTACTACAAGGCGCCGCGGCCGGACGCCGTGCCGCGCGGGCGGGCCGAGGAGCGGGTGCTGCTCAGCCGGGCAGCCGCGTACGCCAACGCGTGCGGCAACCGCTGGGCCTGGCTGCTGCCGCACCTCACCACCGAGAACTCCGCCAGGGACATGGACAGCATCCGTGCCGCACTCGGCGAGCAGAAGATCAGCTACCTGGGCTACTCGTACGGCACCTACCTCGGAGCCGTCTACGCCACGCTCTTCCCGCAGCGCGTCAAGCGGCTCGTCCTGGACAGCGTCGTCGACCCGACCACGGTCTGGTACGAGTCCAACCTCAGGCAGAACGCCGCCTTCGAACGCCGCCACCGCCTCTTCCTGGGCTGGGCCGCCGAGCACAACTCCGTGTACCGGCTCGGCGACACCACCAAAGAGACGTCCTTCGCCTACTACGCGATGCGCGACCGGCTGCGCGAGCGCCCGGCCGGCGGCATCGTGGGGCCGAGCGAGCTCGACGACACCTTCACCATCACGGGCTACAGCGACAAGGTCTGGCCCGCGTTCGCCGCGGCCTGGTCCGCCTACGTCCGCAAGGGCGAGGTGCAAGGGCTGGTCGACCTCTACAACAAGCACGGCAAGGTCGACGCGGCGGACGAGAACAGCTACGCCGTCTACCTGGGCGTCCAGTGCCGCGACGCCCGCTGGCCGCGCGACTGGGACAAGTGGCGGGCCGACATGACCAGGTCGCACCGGAGCGCGCCGTTCCTCACCTGGCCGAACGCCTGGTACAACGCGCCCTGCGCGTTCTGGCCCGTACGCGGTGGCGAGCCGGTCGAGGTGCGCGGGTCGGCGAAGCTGCCGCCGATCCTCATCCTGCAGTCCCGTGACGACGCCGCGACGCCGTACCGGGGGGCGCTGACCGTGCACCGGCTCTTCCCGCGCTCCCGCCTGGTGGTCGAGCAGGGCGGCAACCACGGCGTGTCGCTGGGGGGCAACCAGTGTGTGGACGGGCACCTGTCGGCGTACCTGAGTGACGGGTCGCTGCCGGCGCGTGACGCCGGGTGCCGCGCGCTGCCCGAGCCGAGCGCGTCCGCCCGTATGGCCGCCGAGTCCCGGGAGCGGCACGATCTGCTGGGCTCGCTCGGGCTGCTGGGGTTGCTCGGCGGACGTTGACGTCAAGAATCGGTTACCGCGGGCATCGCCAGATGAGCTAATCGGTAACCCTTCGCGTAGTCTGACCGTGTGATGCTGCGTACATCGGCGTCGCGCGTGCTCGATGACAGCGACCGGGACGAAGTTCTCGCCCTGCTTGACTGCGATCCGGTCGCCAACGTCTTCGTCTCCTCCCGGGTGCGGGCCGTCGGACTCAATCCGGCGAGGCTCGGCGGGCAGATGTGGGGATTCGGGCCGCGCGGTGGCCTCGTGTCACTCTGTTACGCCGGGGCCAACATGGTGCCGGTCAACGCCGGTCCTGAGGCCGTGCACGCGTTCGCCGACCGCGCCCGCAAACAGGGGCGGCGGTGTTCGTCCATCGTGGGTCCTGCCGACGCTGTCTCCCTGCTGTGGGAGCGGCTGGAACCGCACTGGGGCCGCGCCCGCGCGATCCGCTGGGCGCAGCCGGTCATGGCGACCTCGCGCAAGCCGCCGGTGCCCGCCGACCCGCTGGTGCGCCGGGTGCGGCCCGACGAGTTCGACATCCTGCTGCCCGCGTGCGTGGCCATGTTCACCGAGGAGGTGGGGGTCTCGCCCAACCTCGGCGACGGCGGCGCCCTCTACCGCACCAGGGTCGCCGAACTCATCAGGATCGGCCGCTCCTACGCCCGCATAGAGGACGGGCGGGTGGTGTTCAAGGCGGAGATCGGCGCGGTCACGCCGCACGCCTGCCAGATCCAGGGTGTCTGGGTCGCCCCCGAGCTGCGGGGGAGGGGGCACGCCGTGGCAGGCATGGCGGCCACCGTGGAGGCGGCGCTGGGCTGCTTCGCGCCCGTGGTCACGCTCTACGTCAACGACTACAACCGTTCGGCGCGCGCGGTCTATCGCAAGGTCGGCTTCCACGAGGTCGACACCTTCATGTCCGTGCTGTTCTAGCCCGCGTGAGGCCGTCCCGGTCAGAGGCGTACGAGCTTGTCGAACAGTCTGGCCAGCTCGGTGGCGGGGTCGGCCGTCAGCCCCGCGTGCACCGGCCCCGCCTGCACGATCGTGCTGCGCGGCGCGGTCAGCCAGCGGAACCTGGCGCCGAGCGACTCCTCCCGCAGCGGACCGGCCTCGTCGCCGCAGGCCAGCTCGTACGCGCCCAGCGCCCGCCGCACGCCGTCGACGTCGGCGCCGGGGTCGACGGCCCGCAGCCGGCCGGGGTCGAGCTCGACCCGCGCGCACAGGTAGCCGCGCGGCTGGCAGTAGAGCAGCACGCCCGCGTTGATCAGCTCGCCCCGCTCGACCCTGGGCACGACGCGGATCACCGAGTATTCGTAGACGTCCCTGGTCACCGGCCGCCTCCCCGCCAGAACTCGCCGACGGACCCCGGCCCCTGCCGTGGTGCCTTCGGTGGCGCCTGCCGCCTGGAGCTCACCAGCCAGTCGTACGGCCCGTGCGCCCGCCTGAGCAGGTGATCGGCGTACGCCTCGCGTACGGCGCCGGCCGAGCCGAACCCGGGCTCCCCGTCGAGCCACTCGCCGGGCACCAGCGCCGTGACGGTCTCCAGCAGCTCGGGAGTGATCTTCGCGGCCAGCTCCGTGCCCGCCGCCGCCACGTCGTGGGCGAACGGCGCGAGCACGTGGTCGCCGGCGTCGAACGGCCGCCGCGGGTCGGCCGTGCGCCAGTTGTGGTGGAACCAGAGCGCCGCGCCGTGGTCGATCAGCCAGGTGTCGCCGTGCCAGACCAGCAGGTTGGGGTTGCGCCAGCTCCGGTCGATGTTGTGGATGAGGCCGTCGAACCACACGACCCGCGACGCGAACACCGGGTCCGCGGCCCAGGCCAGCGGGTCGAACCCGAGCGCGCCCGGCAGGAAGTCGATCGCCAGGTTGAGGCCGGTGCTGGCCTTGAGCAGGTCCTGCACCTCCTCGTCCGGCTCTCTGACGCCGAGCTGAGGGTCGAGGTCGATGAGCTTCAGCTCGGGCGTGCGCAGGCCCAGCCGGCGGGCCAGCTCGGCCGCGATGATCTCGGCGACGAGCACCCGCCGGCCCTGGCCCGCCTCCCGAAATTTCACGACGTAGGTGCCCAGGTCGTCGGCCTCGACGACGCCCGGCAGCGACCCGCCCTCACGCAGCGGGGTCACGTAGCGGGTGGCCGCGATCCTTTCCAGCACGAAGGAAGGCTATCGCCCCCTTCCTGCCGCCCCTGCCCGCGGGCGCGCGCCGGCTCAGAGCTTGGCGATGACCTCCTCGGCGAACCGTTCCATGGTGGCGATCTTGAGCTCCAGGGTGTCCTCGCCGTACCGGGCCTTCTCCTCGGGGGTGGCCAGCCACCACGGCGCGGCCAGCGTCCCCGTCACCCCCTTCGCGGCGAAGCGCCGGTAGGTGCCGGCGTCCGGCAGCACCGCCAGCGGCGCGATGATGTCGAACGGCTCACCGCTCCTGCCGTTGGCGTCGAGGTGGCGGCGGAGCGTGTCGAGCACGGGGTCGAGCTGCTCCTCGGTGTAGATGCGGTTGCCGATCCACCCGTCGCCCAGCCGGGCCGCCCGGCGCAGGGCGGCCTCGCTGTCGCCGCCCACGTGGACGGGGACGCGCCCGGCCGGGACCGGGGAGATCGACAGGGCGGGCAGGCCGTCCAGGGTGACCGTCTCGCCCGCCCACAACTCGCGCAGCACGGGCAGCATCTCGTCCAGCCGCCGCCCCCGCGTGTGGAAGTCCTGGCCGGTCGCGACGAACTCCTCCTTGCACCAGCCCACCCCCACCCCGAACGTCACCCGCTCCCGCGACAACACCGCCGCCGTGGACACCTGCTTGGCCACGGTGAACAGGTCGCGGAGCGGGGCGATGTAGACGTTCGGGGCGAACCGCAGCGACGTGGTCACCGCCGACATGGCGCCGATCGTCACCCACACGTCCGGCCAGTGCGTCCGGGCGTTCCAGCGGGGCCGCCCGGACTTCGAGTACGGGTAGGGCGTCTCGAAGTCGGCGTAGAAGAGATGGTCGGAGAGCGTCAGCGTGTCGAAGCCGCACCTCTCGGCGGCCCGCGCCAGCTCCACGAACTGGTCGGTGTCGGAGAACGAGGCTCCCAGCCACATCTTCATCGGAACTCCGGTGCGACCTTGGTGGCGAACATCTCCAGGTTGCGCTTGACCGTGTCGAGCGGCAGCACGCCCTGCTGGCCCTGCATGTAGAGGCCGAACCACTCCAGGTCGGGCATCCGGTCGAGCATGCGCTGGATGCCGCGCTTGACGTCGTCGGGGGTGCCGAAGAGCGCCATCTCCACGTCGTTCATGCGCTTGGCGTCGCCCTTCTCCGGGGAGATGGGCTTGTGCTTCTCGTCCTCCTTCTTCCGCAGCACCTCGAGGTAGCCGAAAGGGCCGAAGAAGGCGGCGAAGTCCTTCGGGATGCTGCGGCCGAAGGTGTTGATGGCCTCCTCGGTGGTGTCGGCGATGCCGACGATCTTGAGGATGCCGGTGTGCTCGCCCAGCCGGTAGTGGCGGCCCTGCTTGGCGGACTCCTCCTGGTAGAGCCTGGCCTTCTGGGCGTGGTCGTCGGGGTTGGGGGTGAACATCCACGGCAGGATGTCCTCCTGGGCGGCCCTGATGACCGACCGGTCGGAGATCGTGAACGGCTGCCACAGCTCGGGGTGCGGGTTCTGGTACGGCCTGGGGCAGACGGAGACGGCCTGCACCGTGCCGTCGTCGGCCAGTTCGCCGGGCGCGCCGAAGGTTCTGGTCCACTCCTGGGCCGGCCAGCCCTCGATGCCCTCGTACGGGTAGGGCACCTGGTAGTCCAGCACGTCCGACTTGTAGCGCAACGTCTCCTGGGTCCACGCGAGCTTCATGATCTTCAGGACCTCGCCGAAGACGTCGAAGTTGCGGGTGTCGGAGGCCGAGCCGTCGGAGCGGGCGGCGGCGGCGTGCCAGCGCTGGCCCAGCACGTTCATCCAGCGGTTCTGGTAGCCGCGGGCGACGCCGAGGCGCAGCCGTCCCTTGCAGAACTGGTCGAGCAGCGCAACGTCCTCGGCGGCCCTGATCGGGTCCCATGCGGGCAGCACCAGGCCGAGCGGCGCCAGCAGGATGCGCTCGGTCCTGGCCGCCAGGTCGGTGAGGAACATCAGCGGGTTGACCGAGAACTCCATGCCCTCCGAATGGAAATGGTGCTCGGTCATCATCAGCGCGTCGAACCCGACCTGGTCGGCGTGGACGGCTATCTCCCGCACCTCGTGCAGCAGCCTCTGGTACGACTCCGTGTCACGCCCGATGGGCCGCCTGGCCTTGGCGTTCTCCTCGGCCGCGTAGCCAGAGCCGGGAATCTGCGGATTCAGGAAGATAGAGAACTTCACCGTTGGGCCTCTCTCCGCGGATGGTCTTCTGCAAGGTACTCTGGAAATCTTAACCGAGCAATCGCTTGGTTCACGACGGGAGGTCCCCATGAGGCTCGGGGTCACGATGTTCGCGACGGACCTGGCCATGCCGGTCCAGGACCTGGCCAGGGCCGCGGAGGAGCGCGGTTTCTCCTCGCTCTACCTGCCCGAGCACACCCACATCCCGGTCTCGCGCCGCACCCCTCCCGCGGGCGGGCAGCGGGAGCTGCCCGAGCAGTACAAACGCACCCTCGACCCCCTCGTCGCCCTCTCCTTCGCCGCCGCCGCGACCGAGCGGCTGCGCCTCGGCACCGGCATCCTGCTCGCCGCCCAGCGCGACCCCATCGTGACCGCCAAGGCCATCGCCACCCTCGACCATCTGTCCGGCGGGCGCGCGGTGGTCGGCGTCGGCTTCGGCTGGAACGTCGAGGAGATCGAGAACCACGGGGTCCCGTACGGCCGCCGCCGCGAGGTCGCCAGGCGCAACGTGCTGGCGATGCGGGCGTTGTGGCGCGACGAGGTGGCCTCGTTCGACGGGTTCGAGCCGTCCTGGTCCTGGCCCAAGCCGGTGCGGCACCCTCCCGTGTACGTGGGCGGCGGCGCGGGCCCGACGTTGTTCGCGCACGTCGCCGAGTACGCCGACGGCTGGATGCCCATCGGCGGCCACGGCGTCAAGGCGGCGCTGCCCGCGCTGCGCGAAGCGTGCGAGAAGGCCGGGCGGCCGATGGCCGAAGTGATACCGTTCGGGACAAGGCCGACGAAGGAGAAGCTCGACTACTTCGCCGGGCTCGGCGTCGAGGAGGCCGTGGCGGCGCTGCCGAGCGGGTCCGCGGACGAGGTGCTGCGCTTTCTCGACCGGTACGCGGCCCTCACCTGAAGACGGGCATAATGGCGATGTATGTCCGAGCTTCGTGCCGATGATCCACGGCGACTGGGGCCGTACCGGCTGACACGCAGGCTCGGCCAGGGCGGCCAAGGCGTCGTGTACCTCGGCGAGTCCCCGCAGGGCGGCAAGGTGGCGGTCAAGCTCCTGCGCGCCAGCCTGTCCGACGACCCCGACGTACGCCGCCGCTTCCTCGGCGAGGTCGAGGCCGTGCGCCGGGTGGCGGCCTTCTGCACGGCCCAGCTGATCGAGGCCGACCTCGAAGGCGACCGGCCCTACCTGGTCAGCGAGTACGTCGAAGGGCCCTCGCTGCGCGAGCACGTGATCGCCGAGGGGCCCCGGCGGGGCGGCTCGCTCGACCGCCTGGCCATCGGCACCGCCACCGCCCTCGGCGCCATCCACCGCGCCGGCGTCGTGCACCGCGACTTCAAGCCGGGCAACGTGCTGCTCGGGATCGACGGGCCGCGCGTGATCGACTTCGGCGTGTCCAGGCTCGTCGACACCGCCGCGACCACCGGCCACATCCCTGTGGGAACCCCGGCCTACATGGCGCCCGAGCGCATCCACGCGGAGCCCGCTGGGCCGCCCGCCGACCTGTGGGCCTGGGGACTGACCGTCGCCTACACCGCCAGCGGCCGGCACGCCTTCACGGCGGAGACCCACCGGGAGGTGCTGGCCAGGGTCCTGTACGGCAAGCCGGACCTCGGATCGCTGCGCGGCCCGCTGCGCGAGATCGTGCAGGCCTGCCTGGCTCCCGATCCGAGCGACCGGCCGAGCGCCGAGGAGGTGCTGCTGCGGCTGCTGGGGCAGCAGGCGGCCGGCGGCCAGGACGTGCTGACGTCTGGCGCC
Organism: Nonomuraea mesophila; assembly: GCF_004352805.1. Lineage (NCBI taxonomy): Bacteria > Bacillati > Actinomycetota > Actinomycetes > Streptosporangiales > Streptosporangiaceae > Nonomuraea > Nonomuraea mesophila. The sequence goes on along the minus strand of NZ_SMLD01000185.1, from coordinate 1,797 downwards.
ATGGCGGCCGTCGGCGTCGCCGGGCAGGATGTGCTGACGTCCGGGGCCATGGCGGCCGTCGGCGTCGCCGGGCAGGACGAGATCGTGATCACCGATCCCGACCCGACGACGAGTTTTCCCGTCGTCCGCGTCCGCGAGACGGCCGGCACCTCCGCCCGCCGTGGTGAGGCGGGGCACCGTCACACCGGGGCGTCCGGCCATACGGGCGGGACCGCGCCCGGTGAGGTGGATGTCCCCGGCGCGGAGGAGGACGCGCCTGCAGCGCGGCCGAGGCGGATGCGGCCCTGGCAGGTCGTCGTGGCGGTGGCCGGGCTCGCCATGGGCGTGGCCGGGTTCGCCTTCTGGTTGCGCGGCGCGGAGGGCCCCGGCCTGGACGGCACCTGGACGGGTTCGGCCGAGCACCCCACCGCGAAACGCATCTTCCCCGTCGAACTGAACGTACGCGCGGACGGCGTCGGCACGATGCGCTGGGGAGCGGATCTGCACTGCTCCGGACGGGTCGGGCCGACGAGCAGCCGGCTCGTGTACACCCTCGATCGGGTCGAGGGCGAGGCGTGCTACCCGGGGACGCTGAGGATGCTCCCGACGGACGACACTAACCAGATGGCCATCAAGGTCACCCGCGAGGGTGAGGACGAGGTTACGTATTCGGGCAAGGTCGCCCGTACCTCCTGACCTGCTGTATCACGGTCAGGCAGCGAAACGCCTGAGCATGGTTGACTGCAGGCGGCCGGTTGCCTTCAGTAGGAAGCAGGCGGCGAGGGGAGGGTGCCCGTGCCGACGGCACAGCCGCTCAGGACGGGGGATCCGCAGCAGCTCGGACAGTACAGTCTTTCCGGGCGCCTGGGCGAGGGCGGTCAGGGTGCGGTGTTCCTCGGAACGAGGGGCGGGGAAAGATACGCGGTCAAGCTGCTGCACGGACCGGTGGGCGACGAACGGGCGGCGTTCCTGCGGGAAGTGGAGCTGGCCAAGCAGGTCGCGCGGTTCTGCACGGCCCAGGTGATCGACGCGGGGTTCGACGAGGGCCGACCCTACATCGTGAGCGAATACGTCGACGGTCCCTCGCTGCAGCGGGAGGTCGCGCTCACCGGGCCCCGGCGCGGCGGCGCGCTCGAACGGCTCGCCGTCGGCACCGCCACCGCGCTCGTCGCGATCCATCAGGCGGGGATCGTGCACCGCGACTTCAAGCCCCAGAACGTGCTGCTCGGCCCCGACGGGCCGCGCGTGATCGACTTCGGCCTGGCCAAGGCGCTGGACGCGGCGGCGACGGTGAGCGGCAGGGGTGTCGGGACGCCCGCGTACATGGCGCCCGAGCAGATCACCGCGTCGGCGGTCACCGGAGCGGCGGACGTGTTCTCGTGGGGCGCGACGATGTGCTTCGCGGCCAACGCTACGGCGCCGTTCGGGCAGGACTCCGTCGCGCCCGTGCTGCACCGCATCCTGACCGCGCCGCCCGAGCTCGGCCTGCTGGACGGCCGGCTGCGCACGCTGGTGCAGTCGTGCCTGGACAAGGAGGCCCGCAACCGGCCGACCAGCAGGGAGTTGCTGTTCGCGCTGCTGGGCGAGGCGGAGGGCGAGCCGAGCTCGCCGCCCGGCCCCATCCTGCGGGCGGTGCCGCCGCTGGTGCCCGAGCCGCGCACGCCGTTGGCCGAGCCGGAGGCGACGGGCGCGTCCGGCGGTTACGTCCTGCCCGGCTCGCCGGACCCGGTGCCTGGAGAGACCAGCGGGGACGTGCCGGAAGGCTCCGGCGCGCACGGCCCTCGTACGTCAGAAAGTGCCGGGTGGGCGCGGGTGGGA
>NZ_SMLD01000184.1:0-17938 GCF_004352805.1 Nonomuraea mesophila | reverse complement strand
GGCGTGGACGAGTCAGGCAACAGGGGTCCTTCGGGATGGAACAGCCCATGACGAGGGGCGAGGGCGACGTGCCACCGGCTGAGGCGGGCGGCAGCGGGCAAGCGAGAGAGCGGCGGCGCACGCTCGCGGAGGGCGGCGGGCCGGACGACGCTATCGAGAAAGGGTCACGGCGGGCAGCAGGCGATGGTGGTCAAAGGCATGCGCGCGTCGATGGTCCTTACCTCGTGCCGGGGGCGAGTCGTCGGGGGCCGGGTGCGCCAGGACGGCGGCGTCCGTGGTCCGGCCACCGGGGAACTCTACCGTAACGACGGGTCGTGCCCACCCGGTGAGCGGCGCGGCTCACCCGCCATAGGGTTGGCGGCATGGCACTGCGATTGGTTCAGGTCAATGTCAAGGCTCGGGACGACTCGGCGCTCGGCCGGTTCTGGGCGGAGGCGCTCGGCTGGGACACCGACAGCGAGGGGCCGGGGGTGACCAACATCCTGCCGGTGAAGTCCGTCTGGCCCGATCCGGCAGCCGTGTGCGTCGATTTCGTCACCGTCCCCGACCCCGAGACGGTGAAATACCGTGTGCACCTCGATCTCGCCACCACCTCGGCGGAGCAGCAGGCCGAATGGGTCGCGCGCCTGATGGATCTCGGTGCGACGCCTGCCGACGTGGGCCAGGGCGACGTGCCGTGGACCGTGCTGGCCGACCCCGAGGGCAATGTGTTCTGCGTGCTGGAGCCTCGGGAGCTCTACCGGGACACCGGGCCGATCGCCGCCGTGGTCGTCGACTGCGACGATCCGCGGGCCATGGCGCGGTTCTGGGGCGAGGCGATCGACTGGACCCTCCTCGAGGTGAACGACGATCACACGCGGCTGCGCTCCGCCGGCGAGGTCGGGCCGTACCTCGAGTTCGTCCGCCGGGCCAACGACCACGACGTGTGGACCCGCGTCCATCTGGACCTGCTGCCCTACCCCGGAGACGACCAAGCGGCCGAGGTGGCCCGGCTGCGGGGCCTCGGTGCGACGCCTGCCGACGTGGGCCAGGGCGACGTCTCGTGGAAGGTGCTGGCCGACCCGGCGGGCAACGAGTTCTGCGTCCTCGCCGCCCCGCGCCTGACGCAGAATCCCGCCTGACGCAGGGCCCCATCTGACGCAGAGCCCTGCCTGACAGAGCCCGCCTGACGCGGAGCCTTGCGGCGATCGCTGAGAGCCGTGCCCGCGGTCAGGGTGACGCGGTTCCCGCCGGCTCACGATGCGCCGGGGTGGACGGCCGGCGCGGCGTACGGCGGGACAGCAGGCAGCCGGTCAGTGCGGCGGCGAGCCCCGCCAGCCCGGCCGCCGCGAAGCCGCCCGCCGGGGCGGAGACGTCGATCGCCAGCCCGACGATCGGTGACCCGAGCGCGAACCCCGCGCTCTGCGCCGACGCGTGCAGGCCGGTCGCCTCACCCCGTACACCGGCAGGCGCCAGCCGGCTGACCGCGTCGGCCATCGCGGACAGGGTCGGCGCGGTGAGGAACCCGGCGCCGGCCACGGCCACGCACAACCAGCGCCAGTCATGCGCGAGCCCGGCGGGAATCGTCACGAGCCCGAGCAGGCCGAGCAGCAGCCAGGTGGGCAGCGGCCGGGGCAGCGCCCCGTACATCAGCCCGCCGGCGACGGAAGCCACGCCGAGCACGGCGATGACCACGGCGGCCCAGGACACCTGGCCTGTTTCTTCGAGCGTGGCGACGATGGCCAGGTCGACGCCGCTGAGCAGCGCCGTGCAACCGAATCCCATCGTCAGTACGGCGATCATGCCCGCGCCAAGCCACTCCCGGCGCGGGGGCCGCGCGGCCGGGCCGCCGGCGTCCGGCTCGTTCCCGGACCGCAGCGGCGGGTCGAGCAGGGCGATCCCGGCTCCGCCCGCCACGATCGCGGCGCCGATCCCCCACGCCACCACGGCCGGGGACAGGCTCGCGGCGCACAGGATCACCACCGCCGGGCCCACGACGTACGACAGCTCGCCCTGCACCGACTCCAGCGCGAACGCGGCCCTGCGCTCTCCCGCCGGCATCATGGCGGCGATCGCCTGCCTGGTCACCGGCGAGACCGGCACCATCGCCAGCCCCGCCACGAAGGCGGCGCCCAGCAGGGGCGCGTACGGCAGGACGGGCACGCTCAGCCAGAACACGGCCTGCACGGCGGCGGTCACCGGGAGCACGGCGCGCAGGCCCCGGCGGTCGATCATGCGGCCGAGCAGCGGCCCGCCCAGCGCCAGCCCGGCGGTCAGGGCCGCCGCGGCACCCCCGGCCGCGGCGTAGCTCATGTCCAGGCCCAGCACGACGTACATGGTCAACGCCATCACGGAAGCCGTGACGGCGGTGCGGCCGAGCATCGAGACGCCCAGCAGCGACGCCATCCCCGGCACGGCGAGCACCTGTCGGTATCCGGTCACCCGCGTGACGCTAGAACACCCGCCATGCCATAGGAAGTGCTTAATCTGTTGGAGCTGACATAATGGTTTCTTATGGCCAAGGATCTTGAGATCGCGCTGTTGCGCTCGTTCGTCACCGCCGTGCGGTCGGGCAGCATCAGCCGCGCCGCGACCGCGCTCGGGCACACGCAGCCCGCGCTCAGCCAGCAGGTGCGCAAGCTGGAGAGCGCCGTCGGCCGCCCGCTGCTCCACCGTTCGCCGTCGGGTGTCTCGCCGACCCGGGCCGGCGAGGAGCTCCTGCCGTACGCCGAGCGCATCCTCTCGCTGTCCGCGCAGGCGCTCACCGAGACCGGGCGCGCGCTCACCGGCCACTGCGGCGTCGGGCTGCTCGAGGACCTGGCCGCCTCCCAGCTGTCGCAGGTCCTCGCCGACCTGGCCCGGCTGCACCCCGGCGCGACGCTCGAGGTGCTCAGCGTCTCCGACACCGCGATGCGGGAGGCGTACGACACCGGCCGGGTGCACCTGGTGCTCAACGAGGTGCCGGCCGTTCCCGGACCGCCGCGCTGGACCGTGCGCCGTCCGCTCGTGTGGGCCGTCGGCAAGGGCGTGGACGTGGCCGCCGAGCCGCTGCCGGTGGTGCTGTTCTCCAACCCATGCTTCTGGCGTACGTCGGTGCTGGAGGCGATGGATCGCGCGGGCCGGCCCTGGCGGGTGGCGTTCGAGAGCAACAGCCTGGTCGGCGTGCTCGCCGCCGTACGCGCCGGGCTGGGCGTCGCGGCGCTCATGCCCGCCAACCTCGAGCCGGGCATGGCCTGTCACGACGCGGAATCCCTGCCCGCCCTGCCGGACGTCGAACTCGGCCTCGCGCGGCATCCGCGGACCGAGGGCGACCCGCTGACCGACGCCGTGGAGAGCGCCCTACGGCGTACGATCTGAACTCAGCCGGTGGCGACACCCCAGGTGAGCGAGAGGCCGGTGGCGGCGCGTTCGGTGCGGATCTCCATCATGCTGCCGAGGATGGTGGCATGGTCGGTCACCACGGGCGTGGCGTCGAGCGTGTAGGTGATCCTGGTGCTGACCAGCACCGGGCTGCCCTGCGGCTCGTCAAGCCGGCGGGCGGCGGCGGCGTCGAGCAGGCCGGGCCTGACCACCTCGGACGCCCTGGCGACCGTCACCCCCGCGTCGGCCAGCGCCGTGTAGAGGGAGACGGCGGTGAAGTCGCGGTCACGGATCCGGTCGGCCACCGGCCGGCGTACCCACGACACCTGGTGCACGGCGGGACGTCCGGCGAAATCGCGGACCCGCTCCAGCCGCAGGGCGCTCTCGCCGGGGCGCAGCCGCAGCTCCGCGGCGATCCGGGCGGGGGCCCGGCGCACCGCCCGCCCGGCCACCGCGGTGCGTACGTCGTGGCCCTGTTCGCGCAGGTCGTCGACCAGGCTGTGGAGCGAGTCGAGCTGGTACGCCAGGTGCGGCGGGGCGACGAACGTGCCCTTGCCGGGCCGCTGCACGATCAGTCTCTCGTCGCTTAGCTGACGCAACGCCTGGCGCAGGGTCATGAGGGTCACTCCGTAGGAGGCGCTCAGCTCCCGCTGCGGCGGCAGCGCCTCCCCCGGGGCGTAGTCGCCCGACCGGATCTTCGCGGCGAGGTCGGCGGCGATGGCGCGGTATCTCGCCTCGTGCCCGGCGTCGGCGGTCATCGTGGTCGGTCACACTCCTGGTCGAGGGCCTGCCGCAGGGTCGCGAGGAAGGCCCGGAGGTCGTCCGGCCCAGCCCCGTCGAGCACGCGCCGCATGACCGCGGCGCCGACCACCACTCCGTCGGCGTGCCGGCGGGCCTCGCGCGCCTGGTCCGGGGTGGAGATCCCGAATCCTAGCAAGACCGGCCGGTCGGCAACGCGCCTGATCCGCTCGGTGAGCTGCGCCGCGGAGGCGGCGAGGGCGGCACGCTCGCCGGTGGTGCCCATCAGCGACACGGCGTAGACGAATCCGCGGCTGCGGGACACGATCTCCGCCAGCCGGGGCTGCGGCGTCGCCGGCGAGGCCAGCAGGACCGGCTCGATCCCTGCGGCGGCGGCCACGTCCGTCAGTTCGTCCGCCTCGTGCACCGGCAGGTCGGGCACGATCAGACCGCCGACGCCGGCCCGGCTCAGGGCGGCGCAGAACGCCTCGGGGCCGTCGTGCAGCACCAGGTTGTAGTAGGTGCTGGCGACCAGCGGCACCCCCAGGTCCGGCATGCCGGACAGGTCGGCGAGAATGCGGCGGGTGCTCGCGCCCCGGGCCAGCGCCGTCTGGCTGGCCTGCTGGATGGTGACGCCGTCCAGCGTGGGGTCGGAGAAGGGCAGGCCCACCTCGATCGCGTCCGCCCCGGCGGCGGCGAACGCCCGCAGGTAGCCGGTCCAGCCGGGCGTGATGCCGCCGGTGACGTACGGCATGAGCAGGCCGCGGCCGGCGTCCCTGCGGGCGCGCAGGTGGCGTTCGACCGCGCCCGCGGTCATGGCCGGGTTCGTCACAGCAGCTCCTTCAGGGTCGAGACGTCCTTGTCACCGCGTCCGGACAACGTCATGAGCACCGTCGATCCCGCGGGCAGGTCGCCGTCGCCCGCCGCCCGGATGATCCAGGCGAGGGCGTGCGCCGATTCCAGCGCCGGGACGATGCCCTCGGTCCGCGCCAGCCGTACCGCCGCGCTGAGCGCCTCGTCGTCGGTGACCGTGACGTAGCGGGCGCGGCCCAGGTCGCGCAGGTGGGCGTGCTCGGGGCCGACCCCGGGGTAGTCGAGCCCGGCGGCGACGGAGTGTGCCTCCGCGATCTGCCCGTCGCCGTCCTGCAGGAACAGCGAGCGGCAGCCGTGCAGGACGCCGAGCCGGCCGCGCGCCGCCCCGGCGCCGCCCTCCGCCTCGACGCCGACCAGCCGCGCCGGGGTGCCGGCGAATCCGGCGAACGTACCGGCCGCGTTGGAGCCGCCGCCGACGCACGCGACCACATACTCGGGCGCGGGGTCGGGCACACGGTCGGGTACGGGGTCGGGCACGCGGGTGCGTAGTTCGGGCACGCCGGTCCGCAGTTCGGCCGCCCACTGCTCGCGGGCCTCGTCGCCGATGACCCGCTGGAACTCCCTGACCATCCATGGGTACGGATCCGGCCCGATGACCGAGCCGATGCAGTAGTGGGAGTCGCCGGTCGCGCCCACCCAGTGCCGCATGGCCTCGCTGGTGGCGTCCTTGAGCGTACGGCTGCCCGCCGTCACCGGGACCACCTCGGCGCCCAGCAGGCGCATGCGGAAGACGTTCAGCGCCTGCCGCTCGATGTCGCGCTCCCCCATGAACACCGTCGCCTCCAGCCCGAGCAGGGCGGCGGCGGTCGCGGCGGCCACCCCGTGCTGGCCCGCGCCGGTCTCGGCGATCAGCCTGCGCCGTCCCATCCGGGTGGCCAGCAGGGCCTGGCCCAGCACGTTGTTGATCTTGTGGGAACCGGTGTGGGCGAGGTCCTCGCGCTTGAGGTACAGCCGTACGCCCAGCGCCTCCGACAGCCGTTCGGCCGGGGTGAGCGGGGTCGGCCGCCCGGCGTGCACGGCGAGCAGCCGGGCCAGTTCGCCGCGGAACCAGGGATCGGCCCAGGCGTCCCGGAACGCCTCGTCGACCTCGCGGCAGGCCTCCACCAGGGACTCCGGTGCGTACCGGCCGCCGTACTCGCCGAACCGGCCCCGTATCCGGGGCCCGCCCATCGTCCCGTCCGGCGGGACCGGCTCACGCCGCAGCGCCATGTCTCGCATGCCACGCTCCTCTCGTTATAGAACTCATGGAAGAGTTCTATAACAGTGAGTGTGACATGCGCGGCGCGGGCACGCCACCGCCGGGGCGTGCGGACGTCAGCGCTCCATCATCCGCAGGCCGGATTCGGGGTGGGTGTCACCCGCGGCCGGAGGCAGGCCGGAGAGCCTGCCGATCTGCCCGGGGGTCAGCCGGACGCCGTCGGCGGCGGAGTTCTCCTCCACCCGGCCGACGCGCTTGGTGCCCGGGATGGGGGCGACGTCGTCGCCCTGGGCCAGCAACCAGGCCAGCGCGACCTGCGCGGGGGTGGCGCCCGCCTCGGCGGCGACGGCCTCCACCTCGTCGGCGATCCGCAGGTTGAGCCTGAAGTTATCGCCGGTGAACCGCGGGTTGCCGTGGCGGAAGTCGTCCTCGGCGAAGCCGTCGGTGGAGCGGATCTTCCCCGTCAGGAAGCCGCGTCCCAGCGGCGAGAACGGCACCAGGCCGATGCCCAGCTCGCGCAGCACCGGCAGCACCCGCTCCTCCAGGCCGCGGGTCCACAGCGAGTACTCCGACTGCACGGCGGTGACCGGATGCACGGCGTGAGCGCGGCGGATGGTCTCCGGGCCGGCCTCGGACAGGCCGATGTGACGGATCTTGCCCTGCCGTACGAGCTCGGCCAGGGCGCCGGCGGTCTCCTCGATCGGCACCTTCGGGTCCACCCGGTGCTGGTAGTACAGGTCGATGTGGTCGGTGCCGAGCCGCCTGAGCGAGCCTTCGACCGCGACGCGGATGTTGGCGGGGCTGCTGTCGAGGTTCCAGGGGCCGTCACCGGCGTGCGAGACCAGGCCGAACTTGGTGGCCAGCACGACCTGGTCACGGCGGCCCTTCAGGGCCCGGCCCACCAGTTCCTCGTTGGTGTAGGGACCGTAGAACTCGGCGGTGTCGAGGAAGGTGACGCCGAGGTCAAGAGCCCGGTGGATGGTACGGACGGACTCGGCGTCGTCGGTGCCGGCGCCGGTGTAGGCGTAGGACATCCCCATCGTGCCCAGACCGATGCGGGAGACCTCCAGGTCGCCGAGCAGGATGCGCTTCATCGGGTTTCTCCGTTCCGTGTGCCGTGTGGGAGCCGATCGCCTCCGATCATCCACGACGGAGGCAGGGGCCACGCGACGCAGCCGGACCGGCCGCTCGGCCGGGCCGGTGCCTGTGGCGTCCGTCACTCTCCGGCCGGCTCGAGAACCTTGCCATGGGGTCCGGGGGACAGCAGGGTGACCGATCAACACTAAAGGGCCGTTGAGCGTTGAGACGGCCGAGATCGACGACGCCGAACTGATCAGGCGATCCGTCGGTGACCGGGAGCAGTTCGCCGTGCTGTTCGACCGGTACGCACGGCAGATCCACCTGTACGCCGCGCGGCGCATCGGCACGCAGGCCGCCGACGACATCGTCGCCGAGACGTTCCTGGCCGCGTTCCGGCGGCGCGGCTCGTACGACCTGTCATATCCGCTGGCACGCCCCTGGCTGTACGGCATCGCCACCACGCTCGTCGCCAGACACAGGCGGCAGGAGGAGCGGATGCTGCGAGCGCTGGCGCGTACCGGCGTGGATCCCTTGCCCGAACCGATCGCCGACACCGTGGTGCGGCGGGTCGCGGCGCGGGACAAGGAGCGCGAGCTGGCGGAGGCGCTGGCGTCGCTGTCGCGCGGCGACCGTGACGTGCTGCTGCTGGTGGCGTGGGAGGGCTTCAGCTACGAGGAGGTGGCCCAGGCGCTCGGCATCTCGCCGGGCACCGTGCGCTCACGGCTGCACCGGGCCCGGCGGAAGACGCGGGCCGTACTGGGAGATGAGGAGCTGTGATGAGCACGATCAGGGACTTCCGGCGGGACACCCCGCCGATGACGGCACAGGCCGAAAGCGCTGCCCGGGCGCGGCTCCTGGCGGCGGCGCGCGAACCTGAGCCGCGCCGTGAACAGCATCCTGAGCCGCTTCGTGAGCCGCGCACGATCAGGCAGGCCGCGATCAGGCAGGCCACGACGGCCGGCGACGCCCGCCTCGTCACCCGTCCTGCCCTCCCGAACGCGACGTGACGGCCGACGTGGCGGACGCGGACTCGCGCCGCTGCCGGCGGCGGGCCGAGGACGCCACGACGCGGTGGACGATCACGTATTCGGCCACGACCACGTTGATCAGGATGGAGGCCCACACGCTGGCGGTGTAGACGTCCTCGAACGTCAGCCAGGTGTACTGCTTGCGCAGCACCATGCCGATGACCAGATAGAGGCGCAAGGTGACCGCGGCGAACGTCAGGGCGTAGTTGCGGATCATCCAGATCCGGTGCAGCCGCACCTCACCGCGGCGGACGCAGCGGTAGGCCTGGGCCAGGGAGTACAGCCAGGCCGCCGTGAGCAGGTAGAACGCGACCTGGGCGGGGAACCCGCTGACCGAGAACGTCGCGGCGAAGAGCGCCGCGACCGAGGCGATCACCACGGAGACCATGTAGACGCGGCCCGCGACCCGGTGCAGCCTGAGGTAGCGGTTGCGCAGCGGAGCCAGGAACTGCAGGGGGCCGATGAGCAGCGCCAGGCCGGACGGAACGGCGTGCACCATGAGCGACAGGTAATGGTGCGCCGCGTCCGGATTGATGTCAAGGTTGCTGTTGGCCGGGTCACCACTCAGGTACGGCGGCACGGCGAAGGCGACGATGCCGATCGCCGAGACGGCCATCAATCCCCACAACGTCCACCGCCGCCGCCTGCCCATGGTCGAAGCGGTGGTCATGCAGACTCCCATGCTCGTAAGTGGTCACTCGACCGGCCGACAGGCTTCACCCGGTTGCTCATCGTGCCACGCTCCCGGACGACCGCCTACCGAACGCCGTACGGTCCCCACGGGGCGAGATTCGACGGCCGCGAAGGCGTTGTCCTACGGTGCTGCCATGGGGTTACGCATCGGTGCGTTGGTCGTGGACTCGCGCGATCCCGGGCGGCTGGCCAGGTTCTGGGCAGAGGCCCTTGATTGGGTGATCGTCCGGGACGAGGACCCTGAGTGGGTCGTCGAGCCGCCCGAGGGCAGTCGCGAAGACTGCGTGGTGCCCGACCTGCTGTTCATCAAGGTGCCCGAGTCCAAGGCCGGCAAGAACCGCCTGCACTTCGACCTGCGCCCGGAGGACCAGGCAGCGGAGGTCGCCCGGCTGGAAGCGCTGGGAGCCACCCGCGCCGATGTGGGCCAGGGCGGCGACTGCGCCTGGGTGGTGATGGCGGATCCGGAGGGCAACGAGTTCTGCGTACAGAATGCGCATTCGCCGCAGATCCGGGCGCAGTGGTTGCAGCGGTACGAGGCGTACCAGCCGGCCGGAGCCTGAGCCCCCGGCAGGACCGGGCGGGCGCCGGGATTCGCCTCCCGCACGCCGGGTACGGACGCGGGAGTTCTCAATGCCGGGAGCCGTGGCATCCGCACGCGGCCACCCCGGCGGTCGTCTCGCTGGGAGTGGGTTCTCGATGGCATGCCGTATCAGTGAACTCGTGCTCAAGTGCCGCGACCCCGAGGCGCTGGCACGTTTCTGGTGCGAGGTCCTGGATTTCACGGAGCTGCAGCGTGAGGAGGACGGCATCGAGATAGGGCCGCGCGAGGGGTTCGGGGGCCCGCAGCCGACGATCATCCTCAGCCGCAGCGACGAACCGAAGACCGAGGCGCTCCGGCTGCACATCGACGTCAACGCCACCGACCGCGACCAGGATGCCGAGCTCGAACGCCTGCTGGCCGCGGGGGCCGTACCTGTCGACGTCGGTCAGACCGGGGAGGAGCCCTGGCACGTGCTCGCCGATCCTGAGGGCAACGAGTTCTGCCTGCTCGGGACACGCCTCAAGCCGCTCTGACGGACCGGACCGGTCCCCGTGGAGCGCGATGCGTTTCTGATCGTGCGCAGGGTGGGACAGACCTCGCATGGACCCCATGTGGGATGTGGCGATCGTGGGAGCGGGACCGGCGGGCTCGGCGGCGGCGCTGCGGGCCGCGCAACTACGTCCGCGGGCGCGCGTGCTCCTGCTCGACAGGGCGGACTTCCCCCGTGACAAGCCATGCGGCGACGGCATCGCCGCTCACGGGCGCGACGAGCTGGCGCTGCTGGGGGTGCCCGGGCTCATCGACGACTACCGGCCCACGCCGCGCCTGACCGTGGTCTCGCCGGGCGGCGTGCGGGTCTCCGCCGAGGCCGCGCGGCCCAACCACGTGGTGCCGCGCCGGGTGTTCGACGCCCGGCTGGTGGCCGCCGCGCGGGACAGGGGCGTCGAGGTACGCAGGCATCGTGTCAGGGATCTCGCCCCCGACGGGTCCGGGGTGGTGATCGACGGCCGGCTGCGGGCCCGTACGGTGGTGGCCGCCGACGGGGCCGGCTCGGTCGTGCGCCGACTGATCGGCCTGGCCCCCGCCGCCGAGGAGCACACCGCCATCGCCGTACGCGGCTACGCCGACGTGCCCGAGGAGGACGACGTCCAGCTCATCGCCATGCAGAAGGCGGGCTGGCCGGCCTACGCGTGGTCGTTCCCCATCGGCGACGGCACCGCGAACATCGGCTTCGGCATGCTGCTCCCCCAGCTGCGCGCGGCGGGGGCGCCCGGACGTCAGGTGCTGCACGGCCGGCTCGCCGAACTGCTGCCCGGCCTGCAGCCCCGTGAGCTTCGTGCCCACCACCTGCCGCTCTCGACCGGGCGTCCGGCGCCCGGCGCCGGACGGGTGCTCCTCGCCGGTGACGCCGCGGGGCTGATCAACCCGCTCACCGGCGAGGGCATCTACTACGCGCTGCTGTCCGGCCGGCTGGCGGCCGAGGCGGCGGTGGAGTCGCCGGACGATGCGCTGGCGCTGTACCGGAGGAAGCTGCGGCGGGCGCTCGGACGGCATCTGCGGACCACGGACGTGCTGGCCCGGCTGGCCCAGCACCCCGGCTTCATCGACGCGGCGATCGAGACCGCCGTCCACCGCAAGGAGGTGTTCGACCTGCTGGTGGAGGTGGGTCTCGGAGCCGGGACGGTGCCCGCCCCGCTCGCGCTGGCCGTGGGGACGCGGTGGCTGCGCGGATCCCTGCGCCCCGGCCGGCCGACCTCGCGCCCGGTGCGGTGAGCGGCGCGTCCCGGGGCGGCGGGTTCCGGGGGCGGCGCGTCCCCGGATGCTGCGTCCGGGCGGCGCGTCAGCCCGTCAGGGAGGCGCCTTCGGCGATCAGGAGGATCACGTCCACCGCCGCCACGGCGACGGCGGTGACGAACGGCACCCGCGCCGACCTGGCCGCCGCCGACACCCCCGTGGCCGCGAGGACGAAGGCGGCGGCCACGGCCGTCAGGCCCGCCACGCCGGGAGCGCCTTCGGGGCCGAGGACGAGCAGAAGGGTCGCGGCCAGCAGCGGTACGGGGATCAGCAGCCGTACGCGGAAGGCGCCCATGCGCTGCGGCCAGCCGCGTACGCCGGTCTCCAGGTCACCCTCGATGTCCGGCAGCACATTGGCCAGATGAGCACCCACGCCGAGCAGCGCGGCGGCCAGGACCGACCACCACGCGGGCCAGGGCTGGCCGGGCAGGCCCAGGGTCACGAAGGCGGGCAGCACGCCGAACCCCACCGCGTACGGGACCCATGACAGGAGCGTCGCCTTGAGCCCGAGGTCGTACCCCCAGGCCGCCAGCACCCCGGCGAGGTGCAGCGCGCCCGCCAGCCAGCCGGAGGCCAGCGACAGCGGCACACAGCAGGCCAGCGCCACGAGAGCGGCGATGCGGACGGCACGCGCGCTGACGGTGCCGTCGACGACGGGTTTGCCCGTGCGCCCGGCGGCCGCGTCCCGCCGGGCGTCGAGCGCGTCGTTGCACCAGCCGATCGAGAGTTGCCCCGCCAGCACGGCCGCGCCCGCCAGCACGCTCCCGGCCGCGTCGCGTCCCGTGGCCACGGCCAGCACGGTGACCAGGGCGGTCACGGCCACGGTCGGGCCGGGGTGGCAGGCGCGCACCAACCCGATGACGGGCCGCCACGGCCCGTCGCGCACGGCGGAGGCGGCCGCGGGGTCGCGGTCGGTCACAAGGCGATCGTAGACCGGGCGGCCGCCGCCGAGAATCCCGTGCCTGGTGTGGCTTAAATGACCAGTGGGACGGGAAAGCGGGGATCAGGAGTCGCCAGCCGCCGAGGGAGAGCTGCATGACCCGTATCGCCGCAGTCCGTTGTGCTTTTCCTCCTCATCGGTACGCGCAGTCCGAGCTCACCGACATGGCCGCCCGCGTGTGCCTGCCGGAGAACGGCGACCGGCGCCTCCTCGACCGCCTGCACCGCAGTGCCCGGGTGGACTACCGCAACCTCGCCCTGCCCATCGAACAGTACGAGAAGCTCAACGGCTTCGGCGCCGCCAACGACGCCTTCGTCTCGGTCGCCGTGGACCTGGGGCTGGAGAGTGTGAAGGCGGCCCTGGACGCGGCCGGGCTGGAGCCGACCGACGTCGATCTGATCATGTTCACGTCGGTGACGGGCGTCGCCGCGCCCTCCATCGACGCCCGGCTGGCGGCGGCGCTCGGCCTGCGGCCCGACGTCAAGCGGGTGCCGGTCTTCGGCCTGGGCTGCGTGGCGGGGGCGGCGGGCATCGCCAGGATCCATGACTACCTGCGCGGCTGGCCGGACCACGTGGCTGTGCTGCTGTCGGTGGAGTTGTGCTCGCTCACGGTGCAGCGGGGCGACTCCTCCCCCGCGAACCTGGTCGCCAGCGCATTATTCGGCGACGGCGCGGCGGCCGTGGTGGCCTGCGGCGACGGGCGCGCGACGACCCGCCCAACCGGCAGCCCCGCTGACGGACCCACTGACGGACCCACTGACGGACCCACTGGCGGACCCACTGGCGGACCCACTGGCGGACCCACTGGCGGACCAACAGACGGCCCCACCGTGGTGGCCACGCGCAGCCACCTGTATCCGGGCTCCGAGCACGTCATGGGATGGCGGGTGCGCGACACCGGGTTCCAGGTGATGCTGGACGCGAGCGTCCCGGAGGTCGTGCGGCGCTACCTGGCCGACGACGTGCACGGCTTGCTGTCCGACCACGGCGTGACGGCGGATGAGGTGACGGCGTGGGTGTGTCATCCCGGCGGGCCGAAGGTGCTCGAAGCCGTGTCGGACACGCTCGGCCTGCCCGAGGGAGCGCTCGACGTGACGTGGCGTTCGCTGGCGGCCAACGGCAACCTGTCCTCGTCCTCGGTCCTCCACGTGCTGGGCGACACCCTTGCCACCCGGCGGCCCGAGCCGGGAAGCTGGGGGCTGATCATCGCCATGGGGCCGGGCTTCTGCTCCGAACTCGTCCTGATCCGCTGGTGACCGTGCCCATGACCCGAATGCTGGTGGCCGCCTCATGATCTGGTATCTGGTGCTCGTCGTACTGGTCGGCCTGGAACGTGTGGCCGAGCTGGTCGTCGCCCGGCGCAACGCCGCGTGGAGCATGGCGCGCGGCGGCGTCGTGAGCGGTCAGGGCCACTATCCGTGGATGGTGGCCCTGCACACGGGGCTGCTGGTCTGCGCGCCGCTGGAGGTCGCGCTGGCGGATCGGCCCTTCCTGCCCGCGCTCGGCTGGCCGATGCTGGCACTGGTCGTGGCGGCCCAGGGGCTGCGGTGGTGGTGCATCGCCTCGCTCGGGCCGCGCTGGAACACGCAGGTGATCGTGGTGCCGGGCCTGCCGCTGGTGACGCGCGGCCCGTACCGGTTCGGGTGGCTGCGCCATCCCAACTACGTGGCGGTGGCGGTCGAAGGGCTGGCGCTGCCGCTGGTGCACACGGCCTGGGTAACGGCGCTGGCGTTCACGGTGCTCAACGCCGTGCTGATGGTGGTGCGCATCCGGTGCGAGAACGCGGCCCTCGCGTCCGCTTCGGAGCGGTGACCGCGTGATCGACGTGCTCGTCTCGGGCGGCGGCCCGGCGGGGCTGGCGACGGCCGTGCACGCCGCGCTGGCGGGGATGGAGGCGGTCGTCGTCGAGCCGCGTTCCTGTCCCGTGGACAAGGCGTGCGGCGAGGGCGTCATGCCCGGCGGGGTGGCGGCGCTGGCGGCGATGGGGGTGGAGGTCCAGGGGCGCGCGTTCCGCGGCATCCACTACCTCGACGGCCGGCGTGAGGTGCGGGCCGCGTTCTCCGCCGCGCCCGGCCTGGGCGTACGCCGTACGCTCCTGCATGCCGCGCTCGCGCGGCGAGCCGCCGAGCTGGGCGTCAAGACGGTCACCGGCAAGATCACGGACGTCGCGCAGGACCGGGACGGCGTGGAGGCCGCGGGGCTGCGGGCCCGCTGGCTGGTCGCCGCCGACGGACTGCACTCGCCGCTGCGCCGCTCGCTGGGCCTCGACCTGCCCGCGCGAGGTCCCCGCAGGTACGGCCAGCGCAGGCACTACAGGATCGAGCCGTGGACCGACTTCGTCGAGGTGCACTGGTCGAAGGCGGGCGAGGCGTACGTCACGCCCGTCGCCGCCGACCTGATCGGCGTCGCGATCCTCAGCTCGGTGCGGCGTGGCTTCGACGAGCACCTGCGCGGCTTCCCCGGCCTGACCCGCCGCCTGCGCGGCCCGGCCGTCACCGTGGCGCGCGGCGCGGGCCCGCTGCGCCAGTCCGCGCGCGCCCGCCGTGCGGGACGTGTCCTGCTGGTCGGGGACGCGGCCGGCTATGTGGACGCGCTCACCGGCGAAGGTGTATCGCTGGCGGTGCGCTCGGCCGAACTGCTGGTCAGATGCCTGGCCGAGGAGCGGCCGGAGGACTACGACGGCGCGTGGGCGCGGTTGTCCCGCACGCACCGGCTGCTGACGGGCGCGCTGGTGCAGGCCGCCCGCCGGCCCGGCACGGCCCGGCTGGTGGTGCCCGCGGCTCGCAGCCTGCCCGGCCTGTTCACCGGCATCGTCAGGATGCTCGCCTGACCTGTCACGGCGCCCGGCGCGCGCAGCGGCGCAGGTCGCGCCTCTCGGACACCTGCTCCAGCCCTGCCGACCGGTAGGTGGCGACGGCGCCGGCGTTGGAGCTCGGCGTGTACACGACCACGCTGGACGAACCCAGCTCCTGCAGCGCGCGTGCCCCGGCGACGGTGATCGCCCGGCCGTGGCCGTGGCCGCGGTGCTCCCGGTGCACCCCCATGGGTTCGATCAGCCCGGTCCTGCCCTCGCCCGCCGACCACACGATCACGGCCGCCACCATCTCGCCCCGCTCGTCGCGCACGCCCAGACACCGCGCGTCGACGTACGCGACGCCTGCGGCCATCGCGTGCCAGCGCTCTTCGGTGAACGTCGACCCCTCGAACGACGCCCGCAGGACCGCGGCCCACTCGTGCGCCTGCTCCGGCCCGACCAGTTCGACGTCGACGCCGGGATCCGGCACGGGGGCGCCGAGGTCACGCCGGAGCAGCGCCCACGGCTCCCCGCTCTCCCAACCGTCCTCGCCCAACACGTTCTGGATCAGCGCGCTCATCGGCGCTTCGAGCGAGACCTCGCCCTCGGGCAGCACACCACGCCCCGACACGTCCTGGGCCACCTGCCGCGCGAGTTCCTCGTCGCGCAGTGCCTCCGGCGCGAACGCCATCCGCAGCAGATCCGCACCGTCCAGCAGCCCGACCGCGAGGACCTCCCCGGCCCGGCTCCAGGTCCGCGTGGCCTGCGCCGTCCGCTCCGCGCCGAAACGCCAGTACCAGCCCACATCCCCCGGATGCAGCTGCACGGGCACGTCGTCGTCCTGCCATTCCTTCATCACCCGCACCACGTCACCGAGCTCGTCGGCCGACGGGCTGCCCATCTCGATAGCCATCGCCCGATCGAACACCACCCCGCCGGCCGCCCGCACCCCGGTTTCCGCGGCGGCGTCGCACCGCACTTTGAAAGTGTGTCCTGGCCGATGCCGGAGACATCGCATGAAAGTCTCCACTGAAGGTTCAACGATACAGTTCATGGAATGACAGCCTCGATCCGGGATGCCGCGCGTCCCTTCACCGGCGCCGCCCTCGCCTCGCTCCTGCCCCCGGCCACCCGCCTGCTCGGCCTCGGCGAGCCTGCCCACGGCGTCGAAGCCTTCCCCGAACTGCGCAACGAGCTTTTCCGCCATCTCGTCGAACACGAGGGCTACCGCTCCATCGCCCTCGAGAGCGACTGCCTGGCGGCCCTGGCCACGGATGCGTACGTCGCCGGCGGCATCGGCGTGCTCGACGACGCGATGAGCCGCGGCTTCAGCCACGGCCTCGGCGCCTCACCCGCCAACCGCGAGCTCGTACGCTGGATGCGCGCCTACAACGAGCAGTGTCCGCCGCACGAGCGGCTCCGTTTCCACGGCTTCGACGGCCCTCTGGAGATGACCGGTGCCGCCAGCCCCCGACCGGCACTGACCGCGCTGCACGACTGCCTCTCCGCCCACCTCGACCTGCCCTGGAGTCGCGAGACCCTCGACGAGCTGCTCGGCCCCGACGAGCGCTGGACCGACCCGGCCGCCACCACGGATCCCACCCGGTCGCCCGGCCGCACGCCCGAGGCCGGGCGACTACGCCTGATCGCCGACGATCTGCGCGCGCTGCTCACCGCGCACACCCCTCACCTGACGGCCGCCCTCTCTCCTGACGGCTGGTGGCGCGCCGACGTGTACGCCCGCACCGCTGCCGGGCTCCTGCGCTACCACGCCGGCATGGCCGACATCGCGCCCACCCGCGTCGGCACGCTGATGTGCCTGCGCGATGCGATGATGGCCGACAATCTGGACGCCATCGTGGCCCGCGAGGCCCGGCGCGGCCCCACCCTCGTCTTCGCCCACAACAGGCACCTGCAGAAGGACAGGAGCAGCTGGCTGCTGCCCGAGGGCTGGGGCCCTCTGGCGGGCCGGACGCTGGAGTGGTGGAGCGCCGGGGCCATCGTCGGCACGCGCCTCGGCGACCGGTACGCCTTCGCAGCCGCCACCTTCGGCACCCGCGGCTCCGACGTCCCCGAGCCCGGCACCCTCGAAGGGCTGCTGTCGGCCCTCCCTGACGCCCGCGCCGTCATCGACCCCGTCCGCCTCGCCGCGGTCCTCGACCGGACGCCGGCGCCCCGCGTCCCGGCCGACCACACCTATTTCCCCCTCGACCCGGCCACCGCCGCCCAGGCCGACGCCCTCGTGTTCCTCAAGGACATCTGAGCCGCCCCTGGGCCCGGGGCGCCCGGGTCAGGGACCGTGCCCGGGTCAGGGACCGTGCCCGGTCAGGCACGTACCGGTCCACAACGGGTCTCCGCGCTCGGCGGCGAGGTGTTCCTCGTACATCGCCACCTTGTGTGAGACCAGCTCCAGGCAGCGGTCCAGCTCCTTGGCCTGCTCGGTGACACGTTCGCGGTGACGTCGCAGGAGGTCGAGTCGCGCTCGCACCGGGTGGGTTCCTTCGCGGACCAGCGCCGCGTACTCCCGGATCGCCGGCAGCGGCATGCCGGAGGCTCGGAGCCTGGCACACAGGTAGAGCCACTGCAGATCGCCTTCGCTGTAGACCCGCTGCCCGACCGACCCGGCGCACCGGCGTGGCGACGAGCCCTTCCTTCTCGTAGAAGCGAAGGGTGTGCACGCTGAGGCCGGTACGTTCGGCGGCCTGGCTGATGCTGCAGAGCGTCGAGGTAGGCGACATGTGCGCAAGCATACGAGTTTGCCCTAGAGCCGACTCCAAGCCCTAGCGTCCGGTCTCATCGGATACCTCCGAGGAAACCCCCGCCTTCAGGCGGGGGAGGGATCGGACCCCTGCGGAGCAGGACAGGGGTAGCCGATTCGCCGCCAGGCGAACCGGCGTCAAAACGCCGCACGACATCGCAC
>NZ_SMLD01000183.1:0-17959 GCF_004352805.1 Nonomuraea mesophila | reverse complement strand
CGCCCGGCCCGACCAGCCCGACCTGACCGACCTGACTTGACCGGCCCGACCTGACCGACCTGACCTGACCTGACCGGCCCGACCGGCCGCACCTGACCAGCCGAAACCCGACCGGACAGGTCGCCGCGGGCCCGGCCCGACCGGCCTGTTCGGACCGGGCCGCCGGACTGGGTGGCCCGGACGGTGGGTCGTGTCGGTCGGTCGGATCGGTGGGTCGTGTCGGCTGGTCGGGCCGGTGGGGTGAGGCCGGGCCGGGGCGGCCGCCTCGCCGGCCCGGCCCGGGTTGTGGCGGGGTGGTCAGGGCACGGTGAGGATCGTGCCCGCGCCGACCGTCAGCCCGCCCTCGCGGATCGCGAAGCCGAGCCCGGGCTCCAGCGCGACCGCCTTGCCCAGCTCCACCGACACCTCGACCGTGTCGCCCGGCTGCGCGGGCCCGGGCAGCGTCAGCTCCCCGGGCACGTCGGTCGTGCGGACGTAGAACTGCGGCCGGTACCCGGACGCGATCGGCCTGCGCCGGCCGCCCTCCTCGGCGGTGAGGAGGTAGACGCGGGCGGTGAACGACGAGCGGGCCCGCTGGCTGCCCGGCTCGGCCAGCACCATGCCGCGCCGCACCTGCTCGCGGCGCACCCCGCGCAGCAGCACGGCCGCGTTGTCGCCGGCTTCGCCGCGCTCCATCGTCCGGCCGAACGTCTCCACGCCCGTGACGACGGCGCTGAACCCGTCGCCGAACCCGACGGCCTCCACCGGGTCGCCGACCCGCACCGCGCCACGCTCGATGGCGCCGGTGACGACGGTGCCGCGGCCGGTGACCGTGAGCACGTTCTCCACCGGCATGAGGAACGGCGCGTCGACGTAGCGCACCGGTACGGGGATGTGCTCGTCCACCGCCGTGAGCAGCGCGTCGATCGACGCCGTCCAGACCGGGTCGCCCTCCAGCGCCCGCAGCCCGGACACCCGCACCATCGGGACGCCGTCGTAGCCCTGCCCGGTCAGCAGGTCCTGCAGCTCCAGCTCGACCAGGTCGAGCAGCTCAGGGTCGGCGCCGTCGGCCTTGTTGACGGCCACGACGAGGTGCTCGACGCCGACCCGCCTGGCGAGCAGCACGTGCTCGCGGGTCTGCGGCATGATCCCGTCGTGCGCGGACACGACGAGGATCGCGCCGTCGAGCTGAGCCGCCCCCGTGATCATGTTCTTCACGTAGTCGGCGTGCCCCGGCATGTCCACGTGCGCGTAGTGGCGGGTGGTGGTCTCGTACTCGACGTGCGAGATGTTGATCGTGATCCCCCTGGAGGCCTCCTCCGGAGTCCGGTCGATCCGCTCGAACGGCGTGAACGTCGCCTGCCCCCGCGCCGCGAGCACCTTGGTGATCGCCGCGGTCAGCGTGGTCTTGCCGTGGTCGACGTGGCCCATCGTGCCGATGTTGAGGTGCGGCTTGTTGCGCACGTAGGCCTGCTTGGCCATGATTCCCTTTCCCGAGACTCCTTGAGCTTCGTGACCCGTCAGGGCCGTCGACCTCCCCCCGCCGGGTCACTTCAGGACAAACGGGAAGAGGTCAGCGCTCCAGGCCGTCGCAGGCACGCTCGAACGCGCCCGCCGGCAGGGCGGGCGTCGCAAGGTGAGCGCGCGGGAACATGAGGAACATAGTGCGGGCATCAGCACGGGGACGCAACAGGTTATTCCCGCGGGCCCCGCGAGGCGTCGCGTCAGCGCGGCCTGAGCCGGTCAGCCAGGTCGAGCCGGCGGGTGACGTCGGAGGCGGAGTGGTGCCGGATGGCCCAGTCCACCAGGCGCAGGCTCATGTGCGCCCAGGCAGCCGGCGTCATCGTGTCAGGGAGGCCGGCCAGCAGGTGGGGCGCGCGGCCGGCCAGGTCGAAACGGAGCGTGACCAGGTCGAAGTCGCCGTCGCCGCGGACGGCGCCGTCCCAGTCGATCACGCCGGTCACCGTCCCCGCCGCGTCCACCAGCACGTTCTCGGGATGGAAGTCGATGTGCACCAGATCGTCGCCCTCAAGGGTGCCGGGGAACGCCTGGCCGATCTCCTCCACCTCGTCGAGCAGCCGCCTCGTCCGGCCGTCGTACGCGCGCAGCGGCCCGTGCAGGCAGAACCCGGGGCCGTCCTCCCGCAGGTACAGCGGGAGCCCCGGCAGGTCGGTACGGCCCGCGAGCACACCGCGGCACCGCCAGTTGATCTCGATCATGGAACGGACGGTCTCCGCCGTGGGCACGCGCGCCGGGCTGCCGGGCAGCAGCTCCTGGACGACGACCGGCGGATGGACCAGCTCGTACGCGGGCGCCGGTACGCCCGCCGCCCGCGCCACCGCCAGCAGCTCGCTCACGTCGGGACCCCGGGTGAGCACCGATCGGTGGCCGTCGGGCCATCGCACGTACGCCGCGCCGACCTGGCCGCCGCGACAGGGGCCGTCGTAGGTGAGGGGTACGGGAAGCCGCTCCAGGTAGCGGATGATGTCGAGCCGGGGCACGGGCGGGTACGTCATGGGGTTCCTCAGATCGGATCAGGGGTCAGTATGCCCAGCCGGCCCCACCGGCCGCAGCCGGTTGGACCGGGGCACAACGGAACGGGCGCCGTTCGTCGGATAGCCCGAAGAAGGAGGGAGGGCGCTGCTCTACGGTTCGGATATGCCGCGTCTCACCCTGGATGATCTCTACCGCTTCGCCGTGCCCGCCGATCCCAGCCTGCGGCCCGACGGCGGCGCGGTGGCGTACACGCTGACCACCGTCGACCGGGACGCCGACGAGAACCGTACGGAGGTCTGGCTCGCCGCTCCGGGCGCCGCGCCGCGCAGGCTGGCCGGCGGGAGCGCGGCCCGGTGGTCGCCGGACGGGCGGACGCTGGCCTTCCTGCGGCCCGTGGACGGCAGGCCGCAGATCAACCTGCTCCCCATGGACGGCGGCGAGCCGGTCGCGATCACCTCGGCGGCGCTGGGCGCGGGAGCACCGCGATGGTCGCCCGACGGGACCCGCATCGCGTTCAGCGCACCGGTGGGGCCCGGAGGGCGGGCCCCCGACGCGGACGCGCCCGTGGTGATCGACCGGCTGGAGTACAAGGCGGACGGCACGGGGCTGCTGCGCGGGATGGGCGCCCACCTGTTCGTGGTGGACGTGGCGAGCGGGGAGACGGCCCAGGTCACCGAGGGCGGCTTCTTCGCGGGGGAGCCGTCGTGGAGCCCCGACGGGACGCGGCTGGCGTTCGTCGCGGACATGGAGGACGAGCGCGACCTGGAGACGGGCGGGGCCGTCCACACCGTGGCGCCGGGCGAGCAGCCGCGGCGCCTGACCGGTCCCGATCTCGTCTGCACCGGCGTGTGGTGGGAGGGCGAGCGGCTGGTCGTCACCGCCACGAAGGGCGGCCCGGCCGGGCACGTACGGCTGTTCACGCTCACCCCCGGCGGTGTGCCTGAGGAGGTCGAGACGGGGCTGGACCGCAACGTCATGACCGGCGCCCCCGGCTACCCAGGAGCCGCCCCCGCGCTGCTCACCGGGGACGACCTGATGTTCTGCGTACGCGACCGCGGCTGCACCCACCTCTACCGTGCGCCGGGCGAGCGGCTGGTGCCCGAGGAGACGAGCGTGTCGGGGGCGAGCGCGGCGGCCGGCCGGATCGCGTACGTGGCCGCGACCTCCCACAGCGCCGGCGACGTCTACCTGGGCCGGCCGGGCGAAACCCCGGAGCGGCTCACCGACCACGCGCTCGACGGCGTCGAACTGTTCACGCCCGCCCGCCGCATGTTCACCGCTCCCGACGGCACCCAGGTCGAAGGCTTCGTGCTGCGGGACGAGAACGCCGCCACCCCCGGCCCGCTCCTGCTCGACGTGCACGGCGGCCCGCACAACGCCTGGGCCCCCGTGCTCGACGGCTTCCACCTCTACCACCAGGTCCTGGCGGCCAAGGGCTGGACGGTGCTCGCGCTCAACCCCCGGGCCAGCGACGGCTACGGCGAGGACTTCTACACCGCGGCCGTCGGCGCGTGGGGGCTGGCCGACGGGCAGGACTTCCTCGCCGCCGTCGACACGCTGGTCGAGGAGAACGTCGCGGACCCAGGCCGGCTGGCCGTCACCGGGTACAGCTACGGCGGCTACATGACGTGCTGGCTGACGGGGCACACCGGCCGCTTCAAGGCCGCGATCCCCGGCGGGTGCGTGAGCGACCTGAGCAGCATGGCCGGCACCTCGGACCTGGGGCGCCTGATGAAGGTGCACGAATGGGGCGGCGACCTCGCGGCGCAGTCGCCGATCACGTACGTGTCCGAGGTCACCACCCCCACGCTCCTGCTGCACGGCGAGAGCGACGACCGCTGCCCGGTCGGCCAGTCCGAGCAGTGGTTCGCCGCGCTGCGCGAACGTCGGGTGCCCGTCCGGCTGGTGCGCTACCCGGGCGCCAGTCACCTGTTCATCCTGAACGGCCGGCCCTCACACCGGCACGACTACAACGAAAGGATCATCGCGTGGCTGGAGCAATGGGTCAGCGGCTCGCCGAGCTGATCGCCCGGTACGAGGTGCCCGGCGCGGCCCTGGCGTACCTGCACGAGGGAGAGCTGCACGAGTTCGCGGCGGGCACGCTCAACACCGCCACCGGGGTGGAGGCCACCGCGGACGCGCTCTACCAGATCGGCTCGGTCACCAAGGTGTGGACCGCGACCCTGCTCATGCGGCTGGTCGAGCGCGGCCGCCTGACGCTGGACACCACGGTGGCGGAGGTGCTGCCGGAGTTCAGGGTCGCCGACGCCGAGGTCACCAAGTCCGTCACCATCAGGCACCTGCTCTCCCACACCAGCGGCATCGACGGCGACCTCTTCCTCGACACCGGCCGCGGCGACGACTGCGTGGAGAGGTACGTCGAGGCGTGCGCCGACCTGTCCCAGAACCACCCGCTCGGCGCCACTCAGTCCTACTGCAACTCCGGGTTCGTCATCGCGGGCCGGATCGTGGAGCGCCTGACCGGCGAACGCTGGGACGACGCGCTCAGGAAGGAGATCGTCGAACCGCTCGGCCTCACCCACACCTGGACCCTGCCCGAGGACGTGCTGCGCTTCCGCGCCGCGATGGGCCACGTGGACGGCGGCGCGCCGGCCCCGATGTGGGGGCTCATGCGCTCGGCCGGCCCGGCGGGGCTCATCTGCGCCCGCCCCGCCGACGTGGTGGCCTTCGCCCGCGCCCACCTGCGTACCACTGGAGAGGGCGGCCTGCTCGACGAGCCGCAGGCCATGTGGGAGCCGCAGATTGACATCCCCAACCCGCACACCCTGGGCAAGCAGTGGGGCATCGGCTGGATCCTGGACGAGTGGGACGGGCAGCGCGTCATCTCCCACGGCGGCAACACCATCGGCCAGCACGCCATGCTCTGGGCCGTCCCCGGCACCGGCACCATCGTGTGCGTCACCGCCAACGGCGGGCACTCCGGCGCCTTCACCCGCGCTGTGGCCACGGAGCTGTTCGCCGAGCTCGACGGCCTGACCGTGCCCCCGCAGCCGGAGCCGCTCGACCAGGCCGCGGAGGTGGACGCCTCCCGCCACACCGGCGTCTACGAGCGGGTGGGCGCCCGCATCACGGTGTCACAACGCGACGGGCGGCCCTGGCTGCGCTACGAGGCCACGGGAGCGCTGGCCGCCCTGCAGCAGGAGCCGGAGGAGTGCGAGCTGCGGCCCGTGGACGACGTCACGTTCGTGTGCCGGATGAACGGCTCGCCCGACTGGGCGTCCGTCGTGTTCTACGAGCTGCCCGACGGCTCCCCCTACGTGCACATGGGAGCCCGCGCCACCCCCAGGACCGGCTGAGGAGGCGGCATGGACCTGCGGGACAGGCTCGGCGAGGCGGTGCCGCGTGCCTGACGTGCCCGGCTGATGTCCCTTCCCGTGGACTATCGTGATCCGATGAGGAATCGTCCGCGTGCCAGTCTCGGGCGCATCCTCCACGACCTCGGCACCACGGTCCTCGACGTCGCCGCCTCACCCGGCGATCTCGACACCGAGGTCACCGGCGTGCACATCTACGATCCGCTCGACGAGCTGATCGTGCCGCCCGGCGGCATCGTGCTGGCCGTCGGCGTCCAGGGCGCGGACGACATCTGCGCCCTGATCGAGCGGGCGGGACAGGCCGCGGGCGTCATCGTCAAGCTGCCCGTCGACGTCGACGAGCGGGTGCGGGCCGTGGTGCTGGAGACCGGCGTGGCCGTGCTCGGGCTCACCCGGGCGGCCTCCTGGTCGCAGGTCGCCGCGCTGCTGCGCTCGCTGCTGGCCGAGGGCGACCTGGCCGAGCCGGGGGAGGGGCCGCCCGACGACCTGTTCTCCCTGGCCAACGCCGTGTGCGCGCTGCTGGACGCGCCCGTCACCATCGAGGACAGATCGTCGCGGGTGCTCGCCTACTCCGGCCGGCAGGACGAGGCCGACCAGGGCCGCGTCGAGACCGTGCTCGGCCGTCAGGTCCCCGAGCGCTACCTGCGCATGCTCGACGAGCACGGCTTCTTCAAGCAGCTCTACCAGAGCCGCGAGCCCGTCTACATGGAGCTCGACGACGCGAACGTCATCAACCGGGTCGCCGTCGCCGTCCGCACCGGCGACGAGATCCTCGGCTCCATCTGGGTGGCCGTGCACGAGCCGCTCAGCGAGCAGCGGCGGCGGGCGCTCGCCGACGCCGCCCAGATCGTGGCGCTGCGGCTGCTGCGTGAGCGGGCCGGGGCCGACACCCGGCGGCGGCTCCGCGCCGACCTGCTGTCCACCGTGCTGGCCGGCGGCACCGACGCCGCCGAGGCGGCCGAGCGGCTCGGCGTCGCCACCACCCGCCTGTGCGTGCTCGCCGCCCAGCTGACCGGCGACTCCGCCGCCGACCCCGCCCGCGGCGAGAGCGACCGGCAGCGCTTCTGCGACGCGCTCGCGCTGCACGTCGGCGCCATCCATCCCAAGGCCGCCGCCGCGCTCGTCGGCTCGGTCGCGTACGCCGTGCTGCCGCTGCAGTCGGGCGGGCAGCAGAGCAGCGGGGAGGAGGCGCGGGCCGTGCGCGTGGCCGAGAGCTTCCTGGCCAGGGTCGGGCCCCGGCACGCCGCCAACATCGGCGTGGGCCGCCTGGCGCTCAACCTGTCGCACGTCGCCAGGTCACGCGCGGACGCCGACCGGGCGCTGCGCGTGCTGCGCTCCCGCGGCACCACCGGCCAGGTCGCCGGGTACGCCTCCGTGCACTTCGAGTCGCTGCTGCTCCAGGTCGCCGACGTGGCCGCCGCGGAGGAGCAGGCGCCCACCGGCCCCTACCAGCGGCTGCTCGAACACGACGCGGAGCACGGCACCGAGCTGACCGCCACGCTGCGGGCGTACCTGGACGCCTTCGGCGACGTCAACGCCGCCTGCGCCCGGGTGCACGTGCACGCCAACACCTTCCGCTACCGGCTCAAGCGGCTCGTCGAGATCAGCGGCCTCGACCTGTCGGACCCCGACGCCCGGCTCACGGTCATGTTGCAGATGCGGATCTTCGGACGCTAGCACGAGGACGCCCGGCTTTTTCGTCACCGGGCACGAAGCCCCGGGCCCGGCGAGGGACGAAGGTGGTGCACACCCCACACGCTCGACGGGAGTCCCCCATGAGAACACCGGCTGCTGCGGCTCTCACCTCGCTCGCCCTGCTCGCGGCCGCCTGCGGAGGCGGCGGTGGCGACGGAGGCGGCGGTGACGGGGCGCCGGCCAGGGGCGGCACGTTCACCTACGCGCTCTCGGCCGACCCCGGTGGCCTCGACCCCGCCATGGGCGTGCTCTCGATCACGAACACCACGCTCTCGCTCGCGTACGACACGCTCGTCACCGCCTCGGACGACGGCAAGCTCGTGCCCAGGCTGGCCGAGAAGTGGGAGGTCAAGCCGGACAGCGCCACGTTCACCCTGCGCAAGGACGTCACCTGCTCCGACGGCTCGCCGCTGACCGCCTCCGACGTCGCCGGCAGCGTCAACCACATCACCGACCCCGACACCAAGTCGCCCATCTACGGCGTGCTGGTGCCGACCGGGATGAAGGCCACCGCCGACGACGCCGCGGGCACGGTGACGCTGTCCATGCCGGAGCCGTTCAGCTTCATCGTGGAGAGCGCCAGGTCGCTGTTCATCGTGTGCGGCAAGGGCGTCAAGGACCGTTCGCTGCTGGCCCGCGGCACCTCGGGCACCGGGCCGTACCAGCTGACCGAGGCGGTGCCCAGCGACCACTACACGTTCAAGGTCCGCAGGGAGTACGCCTGGGGCCCGGCCGGCGCGACCGCCGCCGACCTGCCGGAGACCGTCGTGCTCAAGGTCATCCCCAACGAGCAGACCGCCGCCAACCTGCTCATCTCCGGCACCATCAACGGCGCGACCGTCTACGGCCCCGACCGCGCCCGCCTGGAGGCCACGCCCGGTGTGGTCAAGAACGTCGTCCCCTTCACCAACGGCCAGTTCTTCTACCACCAGGGCGACGACAGGCCCGCGCACGACCCCGAGGTGCGCAAGGCGCTCACCCAGGCCGTCAACCTCAAGGAGCTGGCGGGCATCGCCTCCAGCGGCACCGGCAGGCCGGCCACCGGGCTCGTCATGGAGCCGCGCCCCTGCAAGGGCGACTCGGTCACCGGGCACGTGCCCGCCCACGACCCGGCGGCCGCCGCGGCCGCCCTGGACGCGGCCGGCTGGAAGGCGGGGCCCGACGGGGTGCGGGTCAAGGACGGCAAGCGGCTGACGCTGCGGCTGATGTACGCCACCACGCGCGGCGCCGGGGTGCAGGCCGCGGTCGAGTACCTGGGCCAGGCCTGGCGCAAGGCGGGGGCCGAGGTGAAGCTGAACGGCATCATCGACGCCAAGCTGTCGGAGTCGCTCAACGCCACCCAGGACTGGGACGTCGTCTGGCTGCCCATCGGCGTCGCCCTGCCCTCGCAGCTGATCGGCTTCCTGTCCGGCCCGGCCGCGCCCAAGGGGGCCAACTTCGCCCACCTGGACAACAAGCGCTACGAGTCGCTCGTCGCCGAGGCGGGGCTGCTGCCGTCGGCCGAGGGCTGCGGCACGTGGCTGGAGGCGGAGTCGGCCCTGTTCGAGGCCGCCGACCTGGTGCCGGTGGTGGAGAACACGGTGCTGCACGCGGCCAAGGGGGCGACGTACGACATGCAGGCGGGAGAGTTCGTGCCCACCTCGATCAGGCTCACCCAGGGAGGCTGAGTGCCCGACCGCAGCGGCCTCGACACGCCCGTGACGGCCACAGAGACGCGGCCCGGCCCCGCGCCCGAGGCGGGCCGGCGGGCGGCGCGGCGCAGGGCGCGGGGCGTCGTGCGGCGGGCGGTGCGGTTCGCCGTGTCGCTGGCCGTGCTGCTCGCCGCGTCCTTCGCGATGATCCACCTCATCCCCGGCGACCCCGTGCGCACGTCGCTCGGGCCGGCCGCCCCGGTGGAGCTGGTGGAGGCGCGCAGGGCGGCGCTCGGCCTGGACCGCCCGCTCCCGGAGCAGTTCATGACGTACGTGACCAACGTACTGTCCGGAGATCTCGGGACTTCGTTCCTCTCCAGCGAGCCCGTCGGCGACGTCATCGCCGCCCGTCTCCCCAACACCCTCGCCCTGGCCCTCCTCGCCACCCTCCTCGCCCTGCTGGCGGGCGTCCCGCTCGGCATGTGGGCGGCCGTACGCACCCAGGACGGCCGCAACCGCGGCTCCGAGCTGACGTTCGGCTCCGTCACCGGCACCGCCGTGGCCGTCCCCGAGTTCCTGTACGCGATCGGCCTGGTGTCCGCCTTCGCCATCGGCCTCGGCTGGTTCCCGCCCGCGGGCAAGGCCGGGCCGATCACGTACGTGCTGCCGGTCCTCGCCCTCGCGGCCGGCCCCGTCGCCATGATCGCCCGCATCGCCCGCGTGGAGACCCTGCGCGAGCTGGGCAAGGACTACGTGCGCCTGGCCAGGGCCAAACGCCTGCCCGCGCGCCGGCTGCACCTGCGGCACGTGCTGCCCAACACGCTCACCGCCACCCTGACGGTGTGCGGGCTGCTGCTGACCTCGCTCATCGCCGGCAGCGTGCTCGTCGAGTACGTCTTCGCCTGGCCCGGCCTCGGGCTGAAGATCGTCGAGGCGATCACGCAGAAGGACTACCCGGTCGCCCAGGGAGTGATCCTCGTCTACGGCGCGATCGTGCTGGTCGTGAATCTGGCCGTCGACCTGCTGCTCGGCGCCCTCGACCCCACCTCTGAGATCAGGGAGCAGTCCTGATGTCCCTCCGCTGGAGCGGCCCCGCCGTGGCCGGAGCCGTGATCGTCGCGCTCATGGCGGCGCTCGCCGTCGCCGGCCCGATCGTCTGGGGCGAGGCGGCCGAGCGCATCGACGCCGGCGCCATCCTCCAGGGCGCCTCGGCCGAGCACCCGCTCGGCACCGACAACCTGGGCCGCGACCTGCTGGCCAGGGTGCTGGTGGCGGGCCGGTTCTCGCTGGCGCTCGCGCTGGCCGCCACCCTCATCGGCGCCGTCGCCGGCATCGTGCTCGGCACACTTCCGTCCGTGCTGCCCAGGCGGGGCGCCCGGCTGGCCACCGGCACGGTCAACGCGCTGGTGGCCTTCCCCGGGCTGCTGCTGGCCATGTTCACCGCGGTCGTCACCGGCCTCGGCGCGCGCGGCGCGGTGCTCGGCATCGGCGCGGCCATCGCGCCCGGCTTCGCCCGGCTCACCCAGACGCTGGCCGCCTCGGTCGCCGGGGCCGACTACGTCTCGGCCGCCCGCATGCTCGGCGTGCCCCGCCGGCGCATCCTGTCCCGGCACGTGCTGCCCAACATCGCCGAGCCGCTCATCCTCAACCTCACCCAGGCGCTCGGCGGCGCCCTGCTCGGCCTGGCCGGCATGTCGTTCCTGGGGCTCGGCGTGCAGCCGCCGTCGTTCGACTGGGGCCGGCTGCTGTTCGACGGGTTCTCCCGGATCTACGTGACGCCCGAGGTGGCGCTCGGCCCCGCCGCCGCCGTCGCGCTCGCCGGCATCGGCTTCAACCTGCTGGGCGACGCCCTGGCCAGAGCCGCCGCGCGCACGACCGCGGGCAAGGCGGAGGAACAGCCGGCGCCGCCGCCCGAGCCCGGCGAGCCGGACCCCGGCGCCGTGCTGGACGTACGGGACCTGACCGTCACGTTCCCCGGCGGCTCCGCCCCCGTGCGAAACCTGTCGCTGACCGTCGCGCCCGGCGAGGTCGTCGGGCTCGTGGGCGAGTCCGGCAGCGGCAAGAGCATGACCGCGTCCGCCATCGGCGGGCTCGTCCCCTACCCGGGGAAGGTCACGTACGGGCGGCTGCACCTGGGCGGCAGGGACATCGCCGAGCTGTCGGACAAGGAGCTCGGCACCACGCTCGCCATGGTCTTCCAGGACCCGCTCGCCGCGCTCAACCCCGCGCTCAAGGTCGGCGGCCAGCTCGCCGAGGTCGCCGTCGTGCACGAGGGCGCGACCCGGGCCGAGGCCCGCCGCCGCGCCGTCGACCGGCTCGGCCAGGTGCACCTGCCCGAACCCGAGCGGCGGGCCGCCCAGCACCCCCACGAGCTGTCCGGCGGCATGCGGCAGCGCGCCGTGATCGCCATGGGCCTGATGGGCACACCCCGCCTGATCATCGCCGACGAGCCCACGACCGCCCTCGACGTGACCGTGCAGCGGCAGATCCTGCGCCTGCTGCGCGAGGTCGTGGCCGAGACGGGCGCGGCCACGCTGTTCATCTCGCACGACATCGCCGTCGTCGGCGAGCTGTGCGACCGCGTCGTCGTCATGTACGCCGGCCGCGTCGTCGAGGAACTGCCCGCCGACCGGCTCGCCGACGGCGCCGCGCACCCCTACACCAGGGCGCTGATCGCCTCCCTGCCCGACCTCGACACCGACAGGACCCGTCCGCTGGCCGGCATCCCCGGCACCCAGCCCGCGCCAGACCAGGTCGGCCCCGGCTGCGCCTTCGCCCCCCGCTGCTCCCTGGCCACCGGGCGCTGCGCCGAGCAACGCCCGGAACTCGTCGCGCACGGCCCCCTCCAGCGGGTCGCCTGCTGGGAGGTGTCATGATCATCAAGAACCTGACCGTGCGGTTCGGCGACTTCACCGCCGTCGACGACGTCACGCTGGAGATCCCCGACGGCCGCGTCGTCGGGCTCGTCGGCGAGTCGGGGTCCGGCAAGTCCTCGCTGGCCAGGGCCGTGTGCGGGCTCGTGCCGTACACGGGGAGCATCGAGGGCGCCCACCGGGTGCAGATGGTGTTCCAGGACCCGTACGCGTCGCTGAACCCCCGCATGACCGTCGGCGACACGGTCGCGGAGGGCATCAGGGGCCGCGACCGCGACGCAGAGGTGAAGCGGCTGCTCGGCCTCGTACGGCTGCCTGCGGAGGTGGCCGTCCGCTACCCGCGCGAGCTGTCCGGCGGCCAGCGGCAGCGCGTCGCCATCGCCAGGGCCCTGGGCGGCGACCCCGGCCTGCTGGTCGCCGACGAGATCACCAGCGCGCTCGACGTGTCGGTCCAGGGCGCCGTGCTCAACCTCGTCCGCGGCCTGCGCGACGAGCTGGGCCTGCCGATGTTGTTCATCTCGCACAACCTGGCCGTGGTCAGGTACGTCGCCGACGTGGTCGCCGTCATGCACCGGGGCCGGCTGGTCGAGGCGGGCCCCGCCGAGCAGGTCGTCGGCGAGCCCGCGCACGACTACACGCGCTCCCTGCTGGCCGCGGTTCCCCGGCTCAGAGGGCGGCTGAACGACGATGCCGGTGAGTGATCGCGCGTCACGCGATCAGCGGCCGTCCGGGGTGGGGCGGTGGTGGACGTACTCCACCACCGTCCCGTCGGGGTGCCGGGCGTTGAAGCCGGTCGGCACAGCCTGAAGGGGGAACGATCTCCGCGCCCTCGGCCGTCAGCCGTTCGTGGTACGGCAGCACGTCGTCCACCAGCAGAGTCCGCACCGTGCTCCGGAACGGGCGCACCGCCGAGTCGTCGCCGGCGATGATCAGGAACGCGCCCACCGTGGCCAGTTCTAGCCCCGCCGCCGCGAAGGCGAACCGCGCGTCGGCCGTCGTTCGCTGAAGCCGCTCGTAGAAGGCGATCGTGGGCCTGGCCGGCGGCGGGCGGCGGCGCACTCCCGGGCTGCGCCGCGAGGAGGTCGCCGCGCTGGCCGGGGTCAGCGTCGCCTGGTACACGTGGCTGGAGCAGGGCAGGGCGAGCACCACCTGCCAGGTGCTCGACGCGATCTGCCGGGTCCTCGGCATGGGCGCGGCGGCGCACCGCCACACGCTGGCACGCCGGCAACGCCGCCTATCGGCGCTTCTGGGGCGATCCGGACAGCGTGCCGATCGAGCGGCGCAACCTCCTCATCATGCTCGCCACCCGCGCGAACGACCGCCTGACCGAGGTGGAGCCGCTGCTGCGCGGCCTGTACGAGCAGTTCCGGGCCAACACCGGCCACCTCCCGGACGACCCTCGCGCCGCGGCCGTCGTCGAGCTCCTGCGGCGCGAACGCCCCGACGCCGGGCACTGGTGGAGCTGCCGGGCGGTGCGGGAGTTCGCCCCCGTCACGACCGGCGGATACACCTTCTGCCTGCTGCGGCCGGTCGGCGAGGAGGGCATCCACGTTCTCACGCAGCTCGCGTGAGGCACGAGCGCCCTACAGGGTGATCCACTCCGTGGCCGTGGTCACCTCGTCGAGCACGTCGGGGATCGGCTCGACGCCGAGGCCCGGCCCGGACGGCACGTCGAGATGCCCGTCCACCAGCTCGAACGGTTCGGTGACGTCGGTCGCGTAATAGCGGCGCGACCCCGAGGTGTCGCCCGGCAGCGTGAACCCCGGCAGCGCCGCCAGCGCCACGTTCGCCGCCCGGCCCAGCCCGGTCTCCAGCATGCCGCCGCACCACACCGCGACGCCGTTGGCCCGGCACAGGTCATGGATGCGCCGCGCCTCGAGGTAGCCGCCGACCCGGCCCGGCTTGACGTTGACGATCGAGCAGGAGCCGAGCGCGATCGCCGCCGCGGCGTGCTCGGCCGACTCGATCGACTCGTCCAGGCAGACCGGCGTCGTCAGCTGCTCGGCCAGCTTGGCGTGCTGCACCAGGTCGTCGTTGGCCAGCGGCTGCTCGATCAGCAGCAGGTCGAACGCGTCGAGCCGGGCCAGCCGCCGGGCGTCGGCCAGCGAGTAGGCGGCGTTCGCGTCGACCTGGAGCAGCACGTCGTCGCCGAACCGTTCGCGCACCGCCCTGACCGGCTCGACGTCCCAGCCGGGCTCGATCTTCAGCTTGATGCGGACATATCCCTCGTCCAGGTAGCCCGCCACCGCGTCGAGGAGCTGCGGGACCGAGTCCATGATGCCGACCGACACCCCGCACGGCACCCGGCCGCGCGACGCGCCGAGGAACCGGCCGAACGACTCGCCCGCCGCCCTGAGCTGCGCGTCCAGCACCGCCGTCTCCACCGCGGCCTTGGCCATGCGGTGGCCCTTGACCGGCTCCAGCGCGCGGGCCACGCCCTGCGCGTCGACGTTCGACGGCAACGCGGGCAGCAGGAAACGGCGGATCACCTCGGCGGCGCCGTCGACGTACTCGGAGGAATAGAGCGGCTCGGACATCGCCACGCACTCGGCCCAGCCCTCGGCGTCCGGCGTCACCACCCTGACGAGCAGGACGTCGCGGGACGTCTCCGTGCCGAACGAGGTGCGGAACGGCGCCACCAGCGGCATCGCGATCCGGCGCAGCTCAACTCCAGTGATCTTCACACTTGCTCCACCACGTAGTAGGACTTACCGCAGAACCCCGTGACCGCGCGGCCCTCCGCCATCAGGCCCCCCAGCACCTCGCGCACGGCGAGCCGCCACGCCTTGGCCGTTCCCGGGTCGCTGCCGCGCAACCCCTCGATGTCGGCGGGGACGGCGACCAGCACCGTGCCCGCCTTCGCCGGCCCCGCCACCGGCCTGCCCCCCTCGTCGGCCAGCGCGACCACCGCGCCGTCCGGGGCCGGGCTCTCGTCAGGCTCCCGCCGGGCCAGCGCCTCCACGTGCGGCGCGGTCAGCGGCCACACCGCGAGCAGCCGGTCCGACTCGTCCCCCTGGTTGATGGCGTCGGCCATGACGCCGTAGAAGCGCGGCAGGTACTCCTCGGGCCGCGCCCCCAGCTTCGCCAGGTTGAAGTGGGCGTTGCGGCGCACCAGGGGATCGTAGGTCCAGGTGATGCGCTCGATCCCGCGCCCCAGGGCCCAGCGGCGCTGGTGCAGCTTCAGCTCGAACCCGGCGCCGCGCCGCGTCGTTCCGGTGACGTGCGAGTGCAGCGCGCCGCCCGCCGCGAGGAACCCGACCGAGCCGCCCACCAACCGGCCGCCCTCGAAGGCGCCGGCGACGTAGCCGCCCGAGTGCGACAGCGCCCGCATCAGCTCCACCGTGATGGGCGGGTCGCCGGGCCCGAAGTGCCAGATGTCCTCGAACAGGTCGTTGACCTGCTCGAACTCCGCCATCTCGTGGAGCTCCCTGACCTCGATCAACCTGCCGCTCCTCCTCGTGGACGCGTTCACTGGCGACGGTATGCCATGGTGCGCCCGCCGGGATTCGTGCCCGGCCACCAAGA
The DNA here is from genome assembly GCF_004352805.1 of Nonomuraea mesophila. Lineage (NCBI taxonomy): Bacteria > Bacillati > Actinomycetota > Actinomycetes > Streptosporangiales > Streptosporangiaceae > Nonomuraea > Nonomuraea mesophila. The sequence goes on along the minus strand of NZ_SMLD01000183.1, from coordinate 2,425 downwards.
GAGGAGCGGTCCTTCGTCGAGCTGCCCTAGCGGGCCCGCCCACACCTGCCCCGGCCTGCTCCGCCTCCCGGCACACGGCCGCCGTGCCGTCACGGTCTAGGGTTTCGCGCGTGGAAGAGGAGTTCGCGCAGGTGCTCGGCGGCGGCGACGCCGTCATTGAGCCGCTCACGCACAACCCCGGCAACGGTGTCACCCGCGGCATCTGGAGGGTCCGCAGGGGCTCGCGTTCGGCCGTGCTCAAGGTGCTGACCAGGAGGAAGGACGCCCCCGAAGGGTGGGCTCACTCCGACGACCCGCGCCACTGGAACTACTGGCGCAGGGAGGCCGACGTCCACGCCGACGGCCTGCCGCAGATGTGGGCCCGTGCCGGGGCGCGCGCCCCGAAGCTGCTCGCGCTGATCGAGCGGGACGACGGCGACCTCGCGCTGTGGTTCGAAGACGTCCCCGGCAGGCCGGGCACCTCCTGGACCGTCGACCGCCACGCCCTCCTCGGGCACCAGCTCGGCCTGGCTCAGGGGGCGGCGGGAGAAGTGGAGCGGCCCTGGCTGAGCCGGTCCTTCCTGCGCGGCTACACGGGGTCGCGCCCGGTGCCGTACGAGCTGCTCGACGACGACGCGGCCTGGCGGCATCCCCTCGTCGCGGAGAACTTCCCGCCCGGCCTGCGCGCCGAGCTCGTACGCCTCCACCGCGACCGCGAGCAGTTCCTGTCGATCATGGAGTCGCTGCCGAGGACGCTGTGCCACCTCGACGTGTGGCCCAGCAACGTCATCGACCGCGACGGCGAAAGCGTGCTGCTCGACTGGGCGTTCGCCGGCGACGGCGCGGTCGGCGAGGACATCGGCAACCACATCCCCGACAGCGTCTTCGACCTGTTCCTCCCCGCCGCCCTCCTGCCCGAGCTGGACGCGGCCGTCTACGGGGCCTACCTGCGGGGGCTGCGCGAGTCCGGCCGGCGCTGCGACGAGCGCCTCGTGCGGCTGGCGGTGTGCGCGTCGGCGATCAAGTACGACTTCCTGGCCCCGCTGATGCTGGCGCGGGCGGGAGAGCGCCAACTCGACTACGGCGGGGCCAGGCCGGTCGACGCCGCCCGCCGTTACCGCGAACGCGGCGCCGCCCTGATGTTCCTGGCCGGATGGGCGGAGGAGGCCCGCAGGTTGTCCGACCGGCTGTGACCGCGCCGGACCGCGACATGCCCGGGACTTTACCGATCACCGCCTGCCGCCATCGTCGCCCTATGTGATAGTAATGTCGCACTGCGTAGTCGACAGGGCTCGGGAGATCTTCATGGTGGCGTACACACTCTCCATCCTGGCGGCGGTGGGTGCCGTGGCGCTCACCGCGCTGGTGTTCAGGCGGATCAGGGCGGCGGGGGAGGACCGCGACCCCGGCGGCCCCTCCGCCGCACACGCGGGGGCCATGTTGTCGGCCATGTTCCTGCTGGTGTTCGCCATCGCGGTCATCGTGCCGTGGACCACGGCCGACGCCGCCCGGCTCAACACCCATGCCGAGAGCCGGGCCGCCGTCGACGCCTACTGGGCCGCCGGCGAGCTGCCGGGCACGGCACCCCAGGAGGTGCGCAGGGCGTTGCACGACTACGTCACGTTCGTGATCAGGGACGAATGGCCGCTCATGGCCGAGGGCGCGATGGACCCGGTCGGCGGCGCAAGGATGGACCAGCTGCGCGGCGCCGTCCACGCCGTGAAGGTGGAGGGCGACGAGCAGAGCGACGCCAAGGCCGCCGTGCTCGACCACATCAGGAGCATCGCCGCCGCGCGCGCCCAGCGCACCGCCGACGCCGCCGCGACCCCGCCCGACGGGCTCATGGTCCTGACGGTCCTCACCGGGGCGCTCGTCGTCGTCTTCCCGTTCCTGGCCGGGGCCAGACCGCGCGGCCTGGCCATCCTGCCGCTGGTGGCGACCGCGGCGCTGCTCGGCTTCGGCACCTACCTCACGTGGGACATCGCGCGCGCCTTCGCCGGGCCGCTGGCCGTCGGGCCGGAGGCGTTCACCGGGGCGCTGCAGGAGTTCACGCGGATCGCCGGAGGGCTGTGACCGTGGCCGTCAGGCGTGCTGCGCTGCTGCTCGCCGCCGCCGTGCTCATGGGCGGCGTCACCGGTGCCGACGTGAGCGGGGCGGCGGCCGACCGGGCGCCGTGGCCGGGCCCCGCGCCGCGGGTGACCGTACGCGCCCCGGCGCCCCCGAAGGGCGTCACCGCCAGGCCGGGACGGGTGACCGTGCCCAAGGTGTCGGCGCGGCACCGGCCCCGGCCGAAGGTGTCGATCTCCGTGCCGCCCCGGCAGCGGCGGGCCTCACCCCAGGTGGCTCTGCCCCAGGTGACGGTCTACCGCGACGGGTTGTGCACGGACGGGGTGCGGGTGGGGGAGTGCCCGCGCGGGCGGGCGCGCGTGGCTCCCCGGCCCGTGCC
>NZ_SMLD01000182.1:0-18256 GCF_004352805.1 Nonomuraea mesophila | reverse complement strand
GGACCGCCCCGCCCAGGAAGAAGGCGCGTACTCCATCGGCCGCTCTCCCCGAGACCACGCGCTCGCGCCCCGCCACGCAGCCGTCGCGGGAGCGCACCGCCGCGCGGCGAACGCCCACGAGCACGCCGACGCCGACGAGCAGGCCGGCGACCCGGAAACCGGCGACCAAGAAGCCGGCGACCAGGCGGCCGTCGCCCACCGCGACCAAGCAGCGCACGAAGGCCGCGTCGTTCACCCTCGCCTACGTCCGGGTCGCCGGCTCGTCGAAGATCAACAGCGAGGGCGTCACCTGTTACACGGGCTCGCTGGGGTTCGGCGTCGGGCTGGACGCGTCCGAGATGGGGGCGCCGTTCTCCTACCGGTGGGTGGTCGACGGCCAGGTGATCGAGAGCGGCTCCAGGCGCATCCCGTCGCACGCCAGGTCCGACTATTTCGGTTCGAAGAAGCAGATCAGCCCCGACCTCGGGACCAGGCACACGGTCGTCTTCCAGCTCACGTCGCCGGTGCGGAAGAGCCAGTCCACCTCGTGGACCATGTGCTGAACGCCGGACGCGCCGTCAGCCGAGCTTCTTCGCCAGGGTCTCGAACGCCAGGTCGTCGCGCATGGGCACGCCGAACCGCTCGTCGCCGTACGGGAAGGGTGAGAGCTCACCGGTGCGGACGTAGCCGCGGCGCACGTACCAGGCGATGAGGTCCTCACGCTGGACGATCACCGTCATCCGCAGCTCGCCGGCCTCCCACTCGTCGAGCGCGAGCCGCTCGGCCTCGGCGAGCAGCGCCCGCCCCGTGCCCGCCCTCTGCAGGTCGGGCGCGACGGCGAACATCCCGAAGGTGGCGTGGCCGCCATGGCGTTCGAGCTGGCAACACCCCACCATGACGCCGCCGGCCTCGGCGACGATCACGACCGTGGACGGGTCGTCGATCATCTCGGTCACCATCGCCGCGTCCACGCGCTGCCCCTGGAGGAGGTCCGCCTCGCCGGTCCACCCGTTGCGGCTCGTCTCTCCCCGGTACGCCGACTGCACCAGGTCGACCAGCGCGGGGACGTCGGAACGGCGGGCTGGACGGAAGGTGTGCTCGCGTGGGCTGCTCATGCTCATATTCCGGAAACGTACCTAAAAGCTATCCGCGCGGTCACCCGCCATCAGGAGACGGCGACGCCGAGCAGGTGGCCCAGCCCGAAGGTGACGGACGCCGCCCCCACGCCCAGCGCCAGCTGGCGCAGCCCGCCCAGCCACCACGGCCGCGCCGTCATCCGCGCCACCGCCGCCCCGAACCCGAACAACGCCAGCACGCTGAGCACCACGGCCACCGCCAGCCCCGACGCTCCGAAGAGGAAGGGCGCCAGCGGCACCAGCGCCCCGGCGGCGAACGCGCAGAACGAGGACCCGGCGGCCACGTACGGCGAAGGCAGGTCGTCGGGATCCACGCCCAGCTCCTCGCGGACGTGCACCCGCAGCGCCTGCTCGGGATCGGCGGAGAGCCCCTGAGCCACCCGGTGCGCCAGCGCGGGGTCAAGCCCGCGCGCCTGGTAGAGCGCCGCCAGCTCGGCCAGCTCGCCCTCGGGATTCCTGAGCAGCTCCCGCCGCTCGACGGCGATCTCCGCCCGCATCAGCTCGGTCTGGGACTTCACGGACGTGTACTCGCCGGCCGCCATGGAACACGCGCCGGCGACGAGACCGGCGAACCCCGCCAGCACCGCGCCGCGCCCGGCGCCCGCTGCGCCCACGACGCCGGCGATCAACGCGAAATTGGACACGAGCCCGTCCATCGCTCCGAACACGGCCGGACGCAGCCAGCCGCCGGTGACGTCCCGGTGGCTGTGATGCTGCTCGGGCGAGTACGGCCGGGCGAGCTCGACGGTCATGCATTTCCTCCGCTTTCGTATGCCTTATCCGGAAATGTAGGCATATGTCGCCAAGATCCGCAACGAAGGAAAGCCTTCCCTGACCAGGCATTCCGCCACCGGAACAGCGCGGCGGGCGCGGTCCAGCGGCGGCCGCGCGACGGCCGCGCGACGGCCGCGCGGCCGGGGTGGCGGTTAGCGCGCGGGCCTCCCGTCGGCGTCGACGTCGATCACCACGCGGTCGGAGTAGGTACGCCGCTCGGTACGGAGCACCGTCAGCGCGTCGTCCATGACCGGGAAGACATGGACGGGTGTCAGGGTGATCCGCGCCTTCCGGTCACCCGCTGCTCTGGCATCGCGGAGCTGCTGCTCCACCCACGTCCCTTGCCGGCCGCCCGGGCTGTAGTCCGACAGGTCACGGCCCCCGGCCGCCTCGTACTCCGAGCGCGTGACGTTCTCCTGGGTGTCGGTGCCCGGTCCGGTGTACTCGCGGCCGGTCAGCTTCTCCTCGGGCGGGTAGCTCGCCGCGCTGTCATCCGGTTCGCCGTTGTTGCTGTCGAGCGTCAGCACGGTGACCGGCCCGTAGTCGATGCGGTGGTAGTTGTCGCGGTGCTCCGGCGTCCCGTTGGGCGGCCCGTCGAAGTAGGCGTGGAACTTGGCGCGCGAGCGTACGACCGGAGTGCGGTCCTCCGGCGTGCCGTACCCGCCGTTGATCGCCCCGAAGCTCTCCCAGTTCCCGAACGCGGGGATGATGGGCACGCCGGTCAGCAGGTCGCCGGAGGCGCCGGCGGTGTGGCGGAAGAACTCGTCCCAGCCGGGCTGGTGGCCGCCGCCCTGGACGAGGTCTCCGGTGAAGAGCACCGCGTCGGGCGATCTGCCGCGCACGACCGCGAGGTTGCGGCGCAGGCCCTCGTCCTCGGTGAGCGGGTAGCGCAGGACGCGCGTCCCGGACAGGACCGTGGTGCCGTACGTCCGGTCCCAGAGCGAACCGGCATCGGCCTCGCCCGCGGCAACGGCCATCGCGTGATCGCGCTCACGTCGCTCGAACACACCCGCTCGTCGTCCGCGCGCAAGGAAAGGGGACCACGCCTGGCCGATCTCGCGGACGTCGTGATCGACAACTGTGCCCCGCCCGGCGACGCCACCGTCGAGCTCGGCCCAGGGCCACGCGTCGGCGCGGTCTCCTCCTTCACGGGGGTGCTCATCGCGCAGGTGCTCGGCGAGCTCGTCTGCCGGAAGCTGCTCGAACGAGGAGCCGACGTCCCGGTGTTCGTCTCGGCGAACCTGGCGAGCGGCGACGCCCACAACGCCGCGCTGTACGAGCGCTATCGCGAACGCGTGCGCCCGCTCGAGCCGTAGCCGGCGGTGCGCGGCGCGGCGCCCGTTCAGGCGTGGGCCGGGGTGGTGACGGTGCCGGACGAGTCGGAGGAGCCGGAGGTGCCGGAGGTGTCCGGCTGCCGGCCATGGATCATGGTGGCGCAGTCGGCGATGGCATCCTCCAGGAGCCGGCGCAGCAGCGCGTCCGGGTCGGGGATGCAGGCCTGCACGATGCCGACCACCGACAGCTGCACCGCGTTGGGTGCGGCGTACCGGCGGAAGCCCTTCTGGGTGATCCTGGCCGCGCGGCTGAAGCGGCGCGCCTGCGCGGCGGCGTGGGGCACCTCCTCCATCACCCGCACGCTCGACTCGCTGAGCCGCCCCGACGGGGCGCCGTCGAGCCTGGCCAGCATCTCCTCGGCCGCCAGCACCGACACCGCCAGCGCGAGCTGGCGCTCGGCCGCCGCCACCGGCAGCGCCGTGGTCGCGCAGCGCAGCGCGATCCGGGCGTCGACGCGCAGGTCGTCGCTGGCCAGGCCGATGATGGACGGGACGAGGTGGACGAGTTCGGCCCGGCTCTTGTCGCCGGTGTTGTCGTTGACCAGGCGCGCAAGTGTGGCCAGCAACGGATGGGTGCAGGCCGGATGGTCGCTCCACCGCTCCCCGGCCAGGTAGGAGGCCAGCTCCATGAAGCAGGCACCGCGTTTCGGGTTGCGATGTCTGCCGCGGGACAGGACCGGCATGTGATCAAAGTGATATTCCACGGGTGCTCCACTGCTCCACGCGATCGCCGTCTATCCAGTCTGCGTTGTCCTGCGACTGAAAGCCATGGGTTTTTGACCTGCTATGTCCCTACCCAGCACGCCTGTCGTCTATCGGTTCCGTTCACCCGGCCGTGACGAAGACCGCGACCGTGCGCTCCGGGACCGACAGGGCGCCGGTGGCCGGGTCGAACGCCGAGCCCCGCACCACCGGGTCCGCGGAGCGCCGCTGCACGGGGTGGAGCGACCCGGCCCGTCCCGCCAGGCCGGGCATCGCCTGCGTGTGCGCGTACGGCGTCGCGTTGAACACGACGGTGACGGACGTCCAGCGCGGATCGAGGCCGGTCGTGTCGATGTGCATGGTGATCACGCCCTCCGCCGAGCCGGGGAACGACAGCCGCCGCCGCACCTCGGCCGCGGCGCCCAGGGCGAACGCCGGTGACGACGCCCTGATCCGCAGCAGCTCGCCGAACCCGGCCCGGCACGCGTTGACGGCCGCGCAGTCAGGGCGCAGCCCCGGGTCTTCGAGCAGGCGTCTCGCGTACGGCCACGCGGCCTCGTTGCCGGCCCTGGGCGGCAGGCCGCCGCCGAAGCCGTTGCCCTGCGAACAGTCCCACAACAGCCGGTTGAACCAGTCGCCCGAGTCGTAGGAGTTGCGGTCCAGCGACTTCGACCGCAGCCGCTCGCTGCCCGCGTGCACGAACGCCGTCCCCTGCGCCAGCAGCACGGTGGCCAGCGAGAGCAACTGCATGCGCACCCGGTCGGCCATCGGCGTCCGCTGCGGCAGCTTGTACGCCAGCGCGTCGAACAACGTCTCGTTGTCGTGCGCGTCGACGTAGGCCACCGCCTCACCCGGCGCGGCGGTGTAGCCGGCGGGCGAGCCGTTGTAGCCGACCTCGCAGCCCTTCCTGCCCGACGGCAGGACGTAGTCGCGCAGGCTGCCCGTCAGCCCCACCTGGACCAGCTCCGTGCAGGCCGCCAGCCTGGCCCGCTGCTCCGCCTCGCCGCCGTTGACGGGCGCGCCGTTGGGCGCGCCCGCGAGGCCGGAGCCGAACCCCTGCACGCGCGGGTCGGCGTCGAACGGGCCACCGCCGCGCACGGCGTCGCGCAGCCGGTCGGTGAACGTGCCGATGCCGGTGCCGGCCAGGTTGGCCTGCGTGGCCTGCTCGAACCTGGCGTCGAAGGCCACCTCGCCGAAGTTCCAGCCCTCGCCGTACAGGATGATCGACTTGCCGTCGACGCCGTCCTCGCGCGACGTCAGCGCATCGAGGGCCGCGCGTACGGCGAGCATGCCGGCCTTCGGGTGGTGGCCCATCAGGTCGAAGCGGAAACCGTCGACCTTGTACCGGGTCGCCCACGTGACGACGGAGTCGACGATCAGCCTGCCCATCATGGTGTGCTCGGGGGCGGTGCCGGCGCAGCACGTGGAGGTGGCCACCGTGCCGTCGTCGAGCAGCCGGTGGTAGTAACCGGGCACGACCGGGTCGAGCACCTCGGTGGAGAAGGTGTGGTTGTAGACCACATCCATCACGACGCGCAGCCCGGCCCGGTTGAGCCCGGCGACCATGCCGCGGAACTCCTTGGTGCGCTCGTCGGGGTCGGTCGCGTACGAGCCCTCGGGCACCGTGTAGTGCAGCGGGTCGTATCCCCAGTTGTAGGAGTCGGTCGCGGCGGTCTCCGCCACGCACTCCTGCTGCCGTTCGGACGCCGGCGGGAACGCGGCCAGGTCGCAGGCGGGTTCGGTCCGGTCGGCGGCCCGCTCGGGCACGGTGGCGAAGTCGAACACCGGCAGCAGGTGCACGTGCGTCAGCCCGTCGGCGGCCAGCGCCCGCAGCTCCCGCATCCCCGCGCCGTCGCCGCAGAAGGCCGCGTACGTGCCCCGCAGCGCGGCGGGGACGGTGGCGTCGGAGGCGGAGAAGTCGCGTACGTGCAGTTCGTAGATCGACGCCCGGTGTTGCGGCACGGCCGCGGGCTTGGCCAGCCGGTCCCAGCCGCGCGGTTTGAGCGCGGCGGCGTCGAGGTCGACGAGCCTGCTGCGCGCCCCGCCGGGGACGACGGCCAGGCTGTAGGGGTCGGTCACCTCGTTCGTCACGATCCCGCCGTGCCTGGGGGAGTAGACCGTGACGAGGAACGTGTACTCGCTGCCCCACCACGTCGGCCACCCGCGCACCGACCAGACGCCGGTCCTGTCGTCGCGCCGCATGCGGTGCGTGCGGCGACGGTCGCTCCCGGGCGCGTAGAGCGCCAGCTCGACCGTGCGCGCGGTCGGCGCCCACACCGCCAGCCTCGGGACCAGCCGTCCCGCCGGGCCGAGCCGGGCGGTGGCGGCCTCGGCGTAGACGTCGTCGAGCACGCCGGGCAGCTGCACGCCGGTCGCGGCCAGGAGCGTGCCGCCGGCGTCGCGTTCCACGGCCACGACCTGACCGCGCAGCGCGTCCCGCACCAGACCGGCGTCACGCGGGTCCACCGTGAGCGCGGTGAAGGAGGCCAGGTGGGGCCACCGGCGTCGCTGCTCCTCGCTCATCGCGCCGGGAGCGAGCCGGATGAGCCGCGGGTCGCCGGTCAGCTCGCCCCCGCGCAGGGCGATGCCGCCGCCGGCGCTGAAGGCGAGTGTGTGCCGCAGCGACGGCTCGACCTGCCAGGCCACGGTGTCGCGGTCGGTCCAGCACGCCCTCGCCTTGGTCAGGTCGACGTCGGCGCGCGGTGGCTCGGTGCCCTCGGCGCCGGTGCCGGCCGGTCGGCTGCGGATCACGTGGAAACCTCCACCTCCGGCGTTCACTCTGTGTGACGGCAAGATTACCATTTTGTCCGGCTCTGGAGAGCGCGCCGGGCGATGGCGGCAGGCGGTGCTCGCTTGCAAGGGTTTCTGGAAATTTCAGCAACGCACCCAGGCGCTCGCCGGCCCGCACGGCCGCCGGCGTGCGCCCCTTGGTCGTCCATCATGTGAAACGGCTGACTCTCACCTGCGAAAACTCCGGCGTGGGCGGCGTCGCGCCGACGGCGAGGTGGGCCTGCGGATCAATGTAACAACTTGCGGAAATCTTGCGTTCTCATCTATCCCGGAGCGCCGCCTCGGCGTAACGTCCGGCGTACTCCGACCTTTGATCCAGCTGTGAGGACAAGGACATGCGACGACTCTTAGCGGCCGCGGCCGTGGCGGCGCTCACCCTGACGGCCACCGCCTGCGGCGGCGGAGGCGGCGAGGCCGCCGCTCCCACCGCCTCCGTCACCGACCCGACGAAGATCACCGGTGAGCTGACCTGGTGGGACACGACCAGGCCCGACAGCGAGGGCCCGACCTTCCAGGCGTTGATCAAGGAGTTCGAGGCGCAGTACCCCGGCATCAAGGTCAAATATGTGAACGTGCCGTCCGACCAGGCGCAGAATCAGTTCCAGACGGCGGCGCAGGCCGGCACCGGCGCGCCCGACGTGATCCGCTCCGAGGTGGCGTGGACACCGCAGTTCGCCTCGCTGGGCTATCTGCAGCCCCTGGACGGCACCCGGGCGGTGGAGGACGAGCCCGACTTCCTGTCCGGGCCGTTGAGCAGCACCGAGTACAACGGCAAGACCTACGCGGTGCCGCAGGTCACCGACACGCTGGCGTTGATCTACAACAAGCGGCTGCTCAAGGAGGCCGGCCACGAGGAGCCGCCCAAGACGGTCGCCGAGCTCAAGCAGACCGCCCTCGACGTCAAGAGCAAGACCGACGCCGACGGCCTGGCGCTCAACGTCGACTCCTACTTCCTGCTGCCCTTCATGTACGGCGAGGGCGGCGACCTGCTCGACGTGCAGAGCAAGAAGATCGTGGTCAACTCGCCGGCCAACGTGAAGGCGATCGAGACGGTGGCCGACCTGATCAACTCCGGCGCCGCGCCCAAGCCCGCCACGACCGACAGCTACGCCAACGCCATGACGGCCCTCAAGGAGGGCAAGGCGGCCATGATCTACAACGGGCCGTGGGCGCTGTCGGAGATCTACCAGGGCAAGGAGTTCAAGGACAGGTCCAACCTCGGCATCGCGCCCGTCCCGGCCGGCTCGGTCAAGGCGGGGGCCCCGACGGGCGGCTGGAACCTGGCGATCTACGCCGGGTCGAAGAACATCCCGGCAGCGTACGAGTTCGTGCGGTTCATGACCACGGTCAAGGCCCAGGCGAAGATCGCCAAGGAGATCAGCCTGCTGCCCACCCGCACCTCCGCCTACGCCGACCCCGCCGTGCAGGACAACCCCGACGTCGCCGTGTTCAAGCCGATCATGGACACCGCCGTGCCGCGCCCGTGGATCCCCGAGGGCGGGCAGCTGTTCCAGCCGCTGCTGGAGGGCTACCAGTCGCTCGTGGGCGGCCAGGCCACACCCGCCGACATGCTCAAGAAGGTCGACGAGCAGTATCACGGGATCATGAAGGACTGGAGCTGACCGGTGGCAGTCTCGACCGGGCAGGCTCCGGCCGCGGGCGGGTCCGCCCGCGGCCGGAGCCGCCGCCATGACAGCCCCGGGAGGCTGAGACGCGCCCTGTCGGCCCACTGGTACGCCTGGGCGATGATCGCGCCCGTGGTGGTCGTGATGCTGGTGCTGATCGGCTGGCCGCTGGCCAGAGGCGTCTACCTGTCGCTGACCGACGCGACCGAGGCCAACATGGGCCGCACCATCGGGGTCAACGTCATCCCGTCCACGTACGAGTTCGTCGGCCTGGACAACTACCTGCAGATCCTGACCAGCGGCCTGTTCTGGGACAAGGTGCTCTGGACCGTGACGTGGACGGTGGTGTGCGTCGGCCTCCACTACGGCATCGGGCTCGGCCTGGCCGTCATGCTCAACCGCAAGCTGCGCCTGCGCTCGCTCTACCGGGTGCTGCTGATCCTGCCGTGGGCCGTGCCGGCGTTCGTGGCCGCCTTCATCTGGCGCTACCTCTACAACAGCGACTACGGCGTGATCAACGGCTTCCTCAAGATGGCCGGGCTGTCCGGCGTGGGATGGCTGGACGACCCGGTCACCGCGAAGATCGCGGTGATCGCGGTCAACGTGTGGATCGGGGTGCCGTTCATGATGGTCGCCATGCTCGGCGGCCTGCAGTCGATCCCGGCCGAGCTGTACGAAGCGGCCGAGGTCGACGGCGCCTCCCCGTGGCAGCGCTTCAAGGCGATCACCCTGCCCGGGCTGCGGCAGGTCTCCACGACCGTGGTCCTGCTCGGCACGATCTGGACGTTCAACATGTTCCCGATCATCTTCCTGGTCACCAGGGGCGGCCCGGGGAGCGAGACCGAGATCCTCGTCACCTACGCCTTCCGCGAGGCCTTCACCGGCATCCGCAACTACTCCGGCTCGGCCGCGTGGGGCGTGATCATCCTCGCCATGCTGGTCGTGCTGGCCGTCGGCTACCGTCGCACCCTGCGCAGTCAAGGAGACCCCTGGTGACCCCCGCGACCCGGCCCCGCGGAGAGCGGGGACCCCTCGCCTCCATCGGCCTGCACGCCGGCCTGCTCATCGCCGTGGCGATCTCGCTGTTCCCCGTCGTGTGGCTGGTGCTCACCTCGCTCAAACCGCGCGACAGCTGGCTGTCGGCCGAGCTTCAGCTGTTCAACGACTCCTCGCTCGACAACTACGCCCGCGTACTGACCTCCACCCAGTTCCCGCAGTGGCTGCTCAACAGCGTGCTCACGGCGGGGCTGACCATGGTGCTCGGCGTGTTCCTCGCCGCGACCACCGGCTACGCCGTCAGCCGCTTCCGCTTCCCCGGCCACCGCTCGGTCATGTGGCTGCTGCTGATCACCCAGATGTTCCCCGTGGCCATCCTCATCGTCCCCCTCTACAACCTGATGGCCGGGCTCGGCCTGCTCAACCAGATCCCGGGCCTGGTGATCGCCTACATGACGATCGCGGTGCCGTTCTGCGCCTGGATGATGAAGAGCTACTTCGACACCGTGCCGGTGGAGATCGACCAGGCGGCGATGGTGGACGGGCTGACGCCGTTCGGCACGTTCTGGCGGGTCGTGCTGCCGCTGGCCCGGCCGGGCATCGCGGTGACCGCTTTCTACTGCTTCATGACCGCCTGGGGCGAGGTCGGCTACGCCACGGTCTTCATGTCGCAGGAGGACAAGCGCACGCTCGGGGTGGGCCTGCAGCAGTTCGTCGGCCAGCACTGGTCGGACTGGGGGCTGATGACCGCCTCCGCCGTGCTCATCGCCATCCCCGCGGGCGCGGTCTTCCTCCTGGTGCAGCGCCACCTGATCACCGGGCTGACCGCCGGCGCGACCAAAGCGTAAAGTATTCGATCAATAACTGTACGTGACGTCATCGCCGCAGGATCCTTGTCCACATGGACGGTTTCCTGGACGAGACCTGCGGCGGGGTGACGGAGCTGCGCGTCCACGGCGTCTCCGGCACGCCGCCGGCGGGCATGCTCAACCACCCCCATCCCCGGCTGGTCGCGGGCGACGGCACGACGGGTTTCTACCGGCGCTGGTGGACGGCGGGCCGGCCGGTGAACGACCGCGCCGACGTGCCGGGCGTGCGCCGGCGGGAGGCGTACGCGTGGGGCGGCCTCACCTCCGGCGGGCGCACGATCGCGCTGTGGCTGCTCCTGCTGCCGTTCTCGCTGGCGAACCTGTCCTACTTCATGCTGCCCAGGCCGCGGGGCGGCGACCGGCTGCGGCACGTGACGGAGGCGGCGCAGCGGCTGTTCGCCCTGCTGCTCACCGGGACCCTCGTCGGCGCCGTGACCCGGTCGTGCGTGGACCTCGTCGGCTGGCAGTGCACGGCCGCGGGGCGGGCCTGCACCGATGAGTTCGCGCCCGAGTGGTTGCGGTGGATGGGCGAGATGTGGGCGTACGAGCCGTCCAAGCGCCTGGCCGTCACCTCCCTGGCGCCGCTCATGGTGGTCGTCCTGCTGTGGTGGATCGCCCGCCGTACGTGGCGCCGCGACGAGCGCAAGGTCGTCCCCGCGCGAGAACCCACACGAGAGCCCGCGGGGGAACCGGCGCGCGAGCCCGCGCGTGAGCGGTTGCTGCTGGAACGGGCGCGGTTGTGGCACGGCGGCGCTCCGGTGTGGCGGCTGCGGGTCGTGCACGTCGGCTTCGCGATCGCCTCGATCGGGCTGGCCGTGGCCGCCCCGTTCGCGGGCACACCGCTGGGGTTGTCGCTCACCTGGGCGAACGCGGGCGTCGAGCTCGCCGCCGCCGTGCTGGTGGTGCTGCCGTGGACCGCCCGGCGGCTGGACCCGCGCTCCGGCGCGCGCGAGCCCGCCTGGCTCACGGTCGCGTGCCACACGCTGCGGGTGGCCGCGCCGCTGGTCTTCGTGGCCACGTTCTGGGCGGCGATGGGCGGGCTGCCGCAGAGCGCGGAGGGACTCATGCTGCCCGGCGTGGGCGCGGGTCAGGTCCAGTTCGCGCTCATGCTGGGGCTCGGGGCGTTCATCCTGGCCGCCACCTGGGTGCTGGCCCGCATGGACGGCGCGTGCGGCGGCGCGTGCGGCGGCCCGTGCGGCGACGCGTGCGGCGGCCCGCTCGACCGGCCGGCGATGGGCGGGCTCGCCGCGTGGTTCATGTTGATGGTGGCCGCGGGCTCCGCGAACGTGCTGGCACTCGGCGTGCCGTTCTGGACCGCCACCTTCTTCGGCGTGCCCGGCACCCCGGACGAGCCGGGGCCGCTCGGGAGGAAACTCATCATCGACGATCCGGTCTGGTGGACGGCCGCCCTGGTGCCGCTGCTGGCGGTGGCGTTCGGCGGGGTGGCGATGGCCCTCTGGCTGATCCGCCGCGCCGAGGCGCGCAGGCTGGCGCCCGGGCTGACGGAACACTACGGGGAGCGCGGCGGTCCTGAGGTCGCGCGGAAGTGGGCGCTGGCCGCGCTCACCGACCGGGCCGGGCTGGTGCTGGGCGTGCTCACCGGCATCGGGGTGGCCGGCTTCGCCGTGGTGACCATGATCAGCCAGCTACGGCTGTACACACCGACGGCGGGGTTCGCGGGGCTGCTCGCCTCGATCGGGAGCTGGGCCACGGCGGCGACCGTCGTCGGCCTCGCGGTGCTCGGCCGCCGCACGTACGGCAGCTCACGGCTGCGCAGGACGGTCGGGATCGTCTGGGACGTGTCCACCTTCTGGCCCAGGGCCATCCACCCGCTGGCACCGCCCTGCTACACCGAGCGGGTCATGCCCGAGCTGATGGCCCGGGTCGGCAGGCTGGCCGCGACCGGCCGGGACACCGTGGTCCTGTCGGGGCACAGCCAGGGCAGCGTCATCGCGGCCGCGCTGGTCCTGCAGCTCGATCCCGTCATGCGCGGCCGGGTCAGGCTGCTCACCCACGGCTCGCCGCTGCGCCGCCTGTACGCCCCCTTCTTCCCCGCCTACTTCGGCGGCGACGGCCTGCCGGCCCTGCGTGAGGCGGTCGCCTGGCGCAACCTGTACCGGCTGAGCGACCCCATCGGCGGCCCCGCGTTCGGCCGCGTCGACCCGCTGACCGTCGAACCCGGTCGCGGCAACACGGTCGACCGGTTCTGCTGGGACCCGCCCCGGCCCGCGCCCGGCGAGCCGCTGCCGGAGACGCGCTGGCACTCGGGTTACTGGCTCGACCCGCTTTACCACGACGAGCTGGCCAGGCTGATCACCCCGACCCTGCCGCCCGAGCGTACGGCCCGGTAACGGCCCCACCGGCAAACACGGCGGGGACATGGGGGACACGAGAACCACGGCGGTGACACGGCGGTGACACGGCGGGGGACGGGGCTCACCAGGTCAGGACGAGTTCCTCGGGGGCGCGGTGGATCAGGGTGGCGGCCATGGTGACCTCGCCGCGGGCGAGGCGGATCCCGGGCAGCTCACGGACGAGCAGCTCCAGCGTGACCCGCAGTTGCTCGCGGGCCAGCAGCGCGCCGGGGCAGCCGTGCACGCCGTGCCCGAACGACAGGTGACGCGCCGGCTCCCGCGCGATGTCGAAGACGTCCGGCTCGGCGAACACGTTCTCGTCGCGCCCCGCCGAGGCGAACGACACGAACACCGTGTCGCCTTCGTCCAGGTCCGTGCCGCTCAGCGTGAGCGGCCTGGTGACCCGGCGGCGGAATCCCTGCACCGGCGCCTCGAACCTGGCCGCCTCCTCGATCGCCGCCGGGATCAGCTCGGGCCTGGCGCACAGCAGCTCCCACTGGCGGCGGTCGCGCAGGAGGTGGTGCACGGCGGTGCCGAGCAGCGCGGTGGTGGTCAGGTGGCCGGCCAGCATGAGGTTCTGGGTGTTGGAGACGATCTCGTCGCGCTGCCGGCCGGCCGGCTCGCCGGGGCCGGGGGCCAGGCCGCGGACCAGCTCTCCGGTCAGGTTCTCCTGGTCGCGCGTACGGGCGGCGTGCGCGACGAGCCGGTGCCGCAGCGCGGCGACCTCGCGGGCGGCGGCGATCTGCTCGTCCTCCGGCATGGTGGTGAAGATCAGGTCCTCGGCGCGGTTGCCCGCCCGGATGGCGGCGGGCACGTCGGCGGGGTCGAGGCCGAGCAGGTGTCCGATGACCGTGGCGGGCAGCGGCCTGGCGTAGCCGCCCATCCACTCCACCCGGCCCTCCGCCGTGAACGACCTGACCAGCTCGGCCGCGGTGGCCTCGATGAACGGCCGTGCGGCGGCCACCTTGGCGGCCGACAGGCCGCGGGTGAGCGGCTTGCGGTAACGCTGGTGGGCCTCGCCGTCCGAGCTGAGCACCACGGGGGCGTTGCCGGGCGCGGCGGCCAGCTCGGCGATCGCCTGCCGGCTCGGGGTCACGTCGCCGCGGAAGGCGCCTCGGGAGGAGAAGTCGGACGGCCGGCTGAGCACCTCGCGCACGTCCGCGTGCCTGGTCACGAGCCAGGCGTCCAGCTCGCCGGAGAAGGTCAGCCCCTGGGTGGCGCGGGCGCGGGCGTAGACGGGATACGGGTCACGGTAGAAGGCCTCTCGATCCACACGTTCCATCGTGGTGGGCGGCGCGGGAGGCGTACAAGATCTGAAATTTTCTTTTAGTTCATGTGTAAGCCTTGAAAGTTATAACCATGAACGATTGAGTTCGGTCGTGCAGACCCTCAGATTGCTGGCCGCCGCCGCGCTCGTGTTAGCCCCCGTGGCCCTGAGCGTGCCCGCGCAGGCCGATCCCGCACCCCCCGCGGAGGACGCTCCCCAGGCGTCGTCCTACCCGCCGCCGTCCACGCTGATCACCAAGGCCGCCGAAGGGCGGCAGCGGCTGGAGACGGCCAAGAGGACCCGGCCGGTCGCGCCGGGCATCTCGCTGACCTCGTTCGACACCTACGACCCGCTCGGCTGGCTGCGTGCCGACGCGATCACCGCGGACCTCGGCGGAGCCAGGGCGGACTACGTGTTCTCCGGCGAGGTGTCCAAGACCGAGCCGCTGTCCGGCCCCGCCAGGCGTTCGCACGCCGTCGCGGCCGTCAACGGCGACTTCTTCGACATCAACAACTCCGGAGCCGCCCAGGGCATCGGCGTCCAGGATGGCACGCTCGTCCAGTCGCCCGTCGCCGGGCACGAGAACGCGGTCGCGATCACCGGCGAGGGCGTCGGACGCGTGCTCAAGATGTACTTCGAGGGCACCGCCACGCCCGACGGCGGCTCGCCGATCACGCTCACCCAGTTCAACCAGATCGTGCAGGACGGCGGCGTGGGCCTCTTCACGCCGCTGTGGGGCTCCTACGACCGCGCCCGCGCCGTCGAGGGCGCCACGTCCGTCGCCGAGGTCGTCATGAAGGACGGCGTCGTCACCGAGGTACGCACCTCCGCGGGCACCGGCCCGATCCCGGCGGGCACCTCGATCCTGCTGGGCCGCGACGCCGGGGCCGAGGCGCTGTCCGCGCTGAAGCAGGGCGATCGGGTCGACGTGAAGTACCAGCCCAAGGCGTCCGACGGCAGCACGGTCAAGGCGGCCGTCGGCGGCAACTGGGTGCTGGTCAAGGACGGCGCCGTACAGAACTCCACCGACACCAGCGCCCACCCGCGCACCGCCGTCGGGTTCTCGGCCGACGGCAGGAAGATGTACCTGCTGACCGTGGACGGCCGCCAGGCCGACAGCCGCGGCGTCACGCTCAACGAACTCGCGGCCATGATGGTCGAGCTGGGCGCGGCCAACGCGCTCAACCTCGACGGCGGCGGCTCCTCCACCATGCTCGCCCGCGAGCCGGGCTCGGCCGACGTGCAGGTGGAGAACAGCCCGTCCGACGGCGGCGAGCGGCACGTCCCCAACGGCCTCGCCCTCTACGCGCCCGAGGGCAGCGGCAAGCTGAAGGGCTTCTGGCTGGAGACCGCGAGCGACCCCGCGAGGACGCCCGGCGTCGCGCCCGTCGCCGGGGGCCGCCCCGACCGGGTCTTCCCCGGACTCACCAGGCGCCTGACCGCCGCCGGGTACGACGAGACGTACGGCCCCGCCAAGGGCGAGCCCTCCTGGCGCGCCAAGCCCGCCGTGCACGGCATCGTCCGCGACGGCAGGTTCCACGCCCTCGTGCCCGGTCAGACCACCGTCACCGCCTCCCGCGGCAAGGCCAAGGGCAGCATCGAGCTGACCGTCCTGCAGCCCCTCCAGCGGCTCGGCGCCACCGCCGACCGGCTCAGCATCGCCGGAGCGGACGGCGCGACCACGTTCGGCGTGGTCGGCTACGACCGCAACGGCAACTCCGCGCCCATCGAGCCCGCCGACCTCAAGCTCGACTACGACAAGAGCCTCTTCGAGGTGAGCGCCGCCGAGCACGGGTCCTTCAGCGTCAAGGCCAAGAAGGACTCGGGAGCGGGGCTGATCACCGCCAAGGTCGGCAAGCTCACCACCGCCGTGCCCGTCACCGTGGGCTTCGACGAGAAACCACTCGCCGACTTCGAGGACGCGGGCTCGTGGACGTTCGCCGCCGCCCGCGCCACCGGCTCGCTCGAGGCCGCGCCCGGGCACGACGGCGGCGGGCTGAAGCTGTCGTACGACTTCTCGACCTCGACCGCCACCCGGGCCGCCTACGCCAGCCCGCCGCAGCCGATCGAGGTGGAAGGGCAGGCGCAGGCGTTCGGGCTCTGGATCCACTCCAGCGGCAAGGGGGAGTGGCCGAGCCTCGAGTTCTACGACGCGCAGGGGCAGTCCCAGATCCTGCGCGGGCCGTACATGACGTGGACCGGCTGGAAGTACGTCGAGTTCGCCGTGCCGCCGGGCGTCAGCCACCCGCTGAAACTGCGGCGCTTCTACGTGGCCGAGACCAAGGCCGACGTCAAGTACACCAACGAGATCATGATCGACGGCCTGGTCGCCAAGGTGCCGCCGCCGGTCGACGCGCCGCCCGCGCCCAAGGTCGCCGACCCGGTGGTCATGGCCGAGGTGGCGAAGATGCCGTGGCGGTTCGCGGTCATGTCGGACGCGCAGTTCGTGGCCAGGGAGCCGGACAGCGACCTCGTGAGGAACGCCCGCCGCACGCTGCGCGAGATCAAGGCGGCCGAGCCGGACTTCCTGGTCATCAACGGTGACCTGGTGGACGAGGCGTCGCCGGAGGACTTCGCGCTGGCCAGACGCATCCTCGACGAGGAACTAGGCGGGAAGCTGAAATATCACTACATCCCCGGTAACCATGAGGTCATGGGCGGCGCGATCGACAACTTCAAGGCCGCCTTCGGCGACACGTACACGACCTTCGACCACAAGGGCACCCGCTTCATCACCCTCGACACCTCCCGCCTCAACCTCAGGGGCGGCGGCTTCGAGCAGGTGGCCATGCTGAGGTCCGAGCTGGACAAGGCGGCAGAGGACTCCTCGATCGGATCGGTCACCGTGCTGTTCCACGTGCCGCCGCGCGACCCCACGCCGGGCAAGGGCAGCCGGCTCGGCGACAGGAAGGAGGCGGCGCTCGTGGAGGGCTGGCTGGCCGACTTCCAGCGCACCACCGGCAAGGGCGCCGCCTACATCGGGGCGCACGTGGGGACGTTCCACGCCGCTCGCGTGGACGCGGTGCCGTACTTCATCAACGGCAACTCCGGCAAGAACCCCGCCACCGCACCCGAGGACGGCGGGTTCACCGGCTGGTCGCTCTGGGGCGTCGACCCGGTCACGCCGGCCGAGGCCGAGCACGTCAGGCGCAACTGGTTCGCCGACGCGCCCGACTGGATCGGCACCCAGGTGCGGCCGCACGTGGACGAGCTCACGCTGACCGTCCCCGCGACCGTCGCCGTCGGCACGGACGCTGAGGTGAGCGCCGCCGTCAAGCAGGACGACACGACGGTGCCCGCCGCCCACCCCGTCTCGGTGGCGTGGTCCGGCTCGCCCAACCTGCACGTCGGCAGCCGCAGGACGGCCAGGCCCTGGCACGTCGCCGTGCTCGACCCCGGCAAGGGCACGCTCACGGCGCTGCGCCCGGGGAAGGTGACGGTCGCCGTCACCGTCAACGGCGTCACCGAGCAGGCGTCGGTGAGCGCCACCCCCAAGGGCGGCGCCAAGGCGGCCGCCTGACCCGCCTGAACAGCGCCTGACGTTCGGGCCGCGCCGCGTGATCGAGGCGCGGCGCGGCCTGAGCGGCCTCTCCGTCCTGGACGCGAGATGCGGGCGTTGTATAGCCTTTCAGGAGGTTTTCCTGGTGCTCGAGGAGCCAATGGACAGACTCTCTGACGACGACCTGGCGCTGCTGCTCCTGATCCGTTCCTTCGAGCTGAAGCTCCTCGACCTGTTCGAGCGGGGCGAGCTCAACGGCACCACCCACACCTGCCTCGGCCAGGAGTACGTCCCCGTCTCCCTGCGCCCGCTGCTGCGCGAACCCGACTGGGTGTTCAGCAACCACCGGGGCCACGGCCACTACCTGGCCAGGTTCGGCGACCCCGAAGGGCTGCTCGCCGAGATCATGGGCAGGAAGGGCGCCGTCTGCGAGGGCGTCGGCGGCAGCCAGCATCTGAGGCGGGGCCGCTACCTGTCGACCGGGGTGCAGGGCCAGAGCCTCCCGGTCGCCGCCGGCGTGGCACTGCGGCTGAAGCGGTACGAGCCCGGCGCGCTGGCGTGCGTCCACATCGGGGACGGCACGTGGGGCGAGGGCGCCGTGTACGAGGCCCTGAACCTGGCGCAACTGTGGCGCCTGCCCCTGCTCGTCGTGGTCGAGCACAACGGCATCGCGCAGTCCACGCCCACGGCCCTTCAGATGGCGGGCACGATCGAGGGCCGGGCGCGGGCGTTCGGCATCGCCCACCACCACGTGGACGGCTTCGACCTGTCCCGCATCCGGGCCGGGCTGGCACCCCTGATCGACTCCCTCCGCGCCGACCCAAGGCCGCTGATCGTCGAGTTCGCCACCCACCGCCTCGGCCCCCACAGCAAGGGCGACGACACGCGCCCGCCCGGCTTCCCCCGCACCGACTGGTACGCCGCCTACCGG
>NZ_SMLD01000181.1:0-18468 GCF_004352805.1 Nonomuraea mesophila | reverse complement strand
GGTCAGGGGTGGTCGAAGCGGATGCGGAGGGTTGAGCGGCGGGCGCGCAGCTCGTACGCGGGCAGCACCCCAGGGCCGCACGTGGCGGTGCCGATGCCCTGGTGGGCGAGGTCCAGGTGGAGGTGGACGCGGTCACCCGCCACCAGGTCGGGCCGGTGGCGGGCGCGGGTCAGCTCCTCGTTGCTCCACGGCCGGGCCGTCATCCCGAACACCGGATCCCCGGTGACCCGGAACGCGCCGAAGTCGGCCCACCGCACCTCGGCCCGGTGGCCGTTCTCCTGCGGGTGCACGTACGGCGTCTGCAGTTCGTCGATGGTGGCCGACCAGCGGCCCATGCGGGCGGCCATCCCGGTGTCCGGGTACGCCTCACCCGGCCCCATGCCGAACCACGTCACCCGGTCGAAGGTGCGGGGCAGCGACATGGTGACGCCGAGCCGCGGGATCGGGTCGCGCCAGTCGCCGGTGGGCTCGATGTCGAGGAGCAGCCGCAACCCGCCGTCGAACGTCCACCGGTACGTCGCCCAGATGCCGTGGTCGGTGGCCGCGGGCGCGACGCGGGTGCGGACGGTCAGCTCGTCGCCCTGTTCGACGGCGTCCACCCGGTGGGTGAGCCGGTGCAGGCCGAGCCCGCGCCAGGCGCCCTCCAGGCCGCCGTACTTGTCGTTGTCGGTGGGCGGCCGCCACAGGTCGAGCAGCGGGCCCTCGACGTCGATCCCGAACAGCCGGATGAGCCGGCCGGAGGCGGCGTCGAACGCGGAGTCGCCGGCGGTGATCTCGGTGGTGCCGCTCACGAGCGCGGCCGTCGGCCGTTCGAAGCGGGCGGGGTGCCGTACGAGCAGCGCCTGGCCCCACGCGACCTCGTGGCCGGCCTCCGCCCACGGTTCGTCGCGGGCGAGCACGGCGCGCACGGTCAGCCACCGTTCGCCGTCGGGGCCGCCCGCGCCGGGTATCTTGACCTCGCCGCCGGCGGCGGGCACGTCGAGCCGGTGCTCGGCGACGGTCTCGCCCTCCACCTGCACGGAGGCGACGAACTCGAGGTGGGACAGGTCGCGGAAGCCGTGGCCGTTGACGATGCGCACGACGCCGTCGCCGAACTCGAATCTGACCGGCTCGAACACCTTCTTCAGGTCGAGCAGCCCAGGGGACGGCGTGCGGTCGGGGAACACGAGCCCGTCGATCACGAAGTTGGAGTCGTGCACGGGCTCGCCGTAGTCGCCTCCGTAGGCGTACTCGTAGTCGGGGTGCTCGATCCCGTGGTCGATCCACTCCCAGACGAAGCCGCCGGCCAGCCGGGGGTAGCGTTCGAACAGCTCCTGGTACTCGGCCAGCCCGCCGGGCCCGTTGCCCATGGCGTGGGCGTACTCGCACTGCAGGAACGGCATCGCCCGCCGCCGCGCGTCCTCGGCGGGGTCGTCGAGTGCCTCCTCCTCGTAGCGGCCGATGGCCTCGACCTCGGCGTGGGAGGCGTACATGCGCGAGTAGACGTCGGTGTGCGCGCAGGAACGATCGCCCTCGTAGTGCAGCGGCCTGGACGGGTCGCGCTCGCGGGTCCAGGCGGACATGACGGCCAGGTTCCTGCCGACGCCCGCCTCGTTGCCGAGCGACCACATGATGACGCTGGGGTGGTTCTTGTCGCGTTCGACCATGCGGCGCATGCGGTCGAGCAGCGCGTCGGCGTAGCGGGGGTCGTCGGTGGGGTTGCCGTGCCAGCCGACCTGGCCGAAGCCGTGGGTCTCGAGGTCGCACTCGTCGATCACCCACAGGCCCAGCTCGTCGCACAGGTCGAGGAAGGCGGGGTGCGGCGGGTAGTGGCTGGTCCTGACGGCGTTGACGTTGTGCCGCTTCATCAGCAGCACATCCTCGCGCATCGTCTCGTACGTGACCGCGCGGCCGTCCCGGGGGTGGAACTCGTGCCGGTTGACGCCCTTGAGCAGCAGCGGGCGGCCGTTGGCGAGCAGCACGCCGTCGGCGATGGAGATCGTGCGGAAGCCGACGCGCAGCCGTACGGCCTCGCCGGGGCAGGTGAGCACGGCGTCGTACAGGCGGGGTGTCTCGGCGGTCCACGGTTCGGCCTCGACTGTGATCCCGGTGCCCGGTTCGAGCCCGGCGACGCCGAGTTCGGGCACGCTCAGGGTGCCCTCGCCGTCGAAGGCGAGCGTGCCGCGGCCCTCGGCCCAGGAGGCGCGTACGAAGACGTCGGCGGTGGAGCGGGTGAGCGTGACGTCGCGGAAGATGCCCGGCAGCCACCACATGTCCTGGTCTTCGAGATAGCTGGCGGCCGACCACTGGTGCACGCGCACGGCGAGCACGTTGCGGCCCGGCCTGAGCCAGGGCCCGGCGTCGAACTCGGCCGGCAGCCTGCTGCCCGTCCAGAAGCCCAGTTCGTGGCCGTTGAGCCAGACCCGGGCGAAGGACTCGGCGCCCTCGAACCGCAGCCGCCCGCCCGTCCATCCGCCGGGCAGGTCGAACGCGCGGCGGTAGTCGCCCGTCGGGTTCTCGCCGGGCACCCGGGGCGGGTCGACGGGGAACGGGTAGGAGACGTTGGTGTAGGCGGGGGCGCCGTGGCCGTGCAGCGGCCAGTGGGAGGGGACGGGCAGGTCGTCCCAGTCCGCGTCGTCGTAGTCGGGCCGGGCGAAGTCGTCGGGGACGTCGGCCACGGGTGAGAGGCGGAAGCGCCACGTGCCGTTGAGGTCGAGCGCGGGCGCGTCGGAACGGAGGGCCGCCCGGGGTTCGAGCAGGCCGGAACCGGGGCGGAAGGTTTCGAGGTCCATCGCAGCCGAGCCTAGAGCTTCGCGGCGGTTTCGTCATTGCCGTCTCATTGCGGCGGTCCCGGCGCGGTGCCGTGCTCACATGGCGGGGCCCAGGTCGTAGACGCGGCGGGCGTTGTCCACGCCGACCATCGTGGCGACCCGTACCGCCTGGGCGGCCGACCACTCCCCCTCGGCCACGAACCCGCCCAGCACGCGCGCCATCGCCCGCCGCCACAGCAGGGTCCCGAGGAGGTGGAGCTCGGCCGGTCCCCAGGCGTCGGAGGAGAAGAGCACCTTCGCGAACGGCGCCATTTCCAGGCTCTCGGCCACCAGCGCCGCGCTGCGCGCCCCCGTGTGGGTGACGGCCAGCCCCACGTCGAAGAAGACGTTCGGGTAGGCCTCCGCCAGAAGCCCCGCGTGCCGGTGGTAGGGGTAACAGTGCAGCAACATCAGCGGCACCCCGGTGGGTTCGGCCCGCTCGATGAGGCCGCGCAGCAGCAGCGGGTCGGAGCGGCGCAGGTCGATGTCGGGGTCGCCGTAGCCGATGTGGAACTGCAGGGGCAGCCCGCGCTCCAGCCCGGCCCAGATCAGGTGCCGCAGCAGCACGGGGTCGCCGAGCCGCCCGCCGCCTCCGGACAGCCAGCGCCCGGCGCTTTCGGTGACCTCCGCCGCCGAGGGCGGGTCGGGGTCGAAGTCGAGGCCGTGCCGGTAGGCGACGATGGTCTTGAGCCCGCGCGCCGTGCGGCTGCGCTCCCACAGTGCCTCCGCGAACCGGCCGGCGAACGCGCCCGCCTCGCATCCGGCGGCGGCCACCTGCTCGGCCACCGCCTCCAGCCGCACCACCTCGTCGGCGGGCGCGCCGCCCGCCTCGGCCATGCCGGCCGGCCCGAGCAGTTCGTCGCCGCGGTAGCCGGTCTCGACGAGCAGGTGCCCGGCGCCGCAGGCCGTCAGCAGCAGCCGGTTGACCTCGCCGGTGCCGAGCCTGGCCCGCCTGGCCAGGTATTCCTCCGGCGTGCAGTGCGGGGCGAGGCCGAGCACGGGCGCGCAGTGGCGCAGGATCGCGTGGCCGAGCTGGGAGTCGAAGCGGGTCATCCACTCGGGAACCGGCCGGTCGGACTCGCCGATCATCTCCTCGAATGCCCGGCGCGGCAGGTCGCGGGTGGTGGCGCCGTGCACGTGGTGGTCGACCAGCGGCAGCTCGTCGATGACCCGCGCGAGGCCGCTGGGCACGAGGTCGAGCTCCATGGACATCGGCGATGTCTCCCAGGGTCAGCGTAGGCGACCAGGATAGGCGAACCCCCACGTGAGCAGGGGTTCACGCGCCGCCGTCCGGCAGGCGACCGATGCAAATGGTCCGGGACATCCCTATATGTCCGGCTTTGTTTGTGGATACAGTAGAAGATCTTCATGACAGCGACGTACCAGGACAGGGTATTGAGGGAGACGGGGATGACACCATCGGCGGATCCTCGCGGCACCGCCGGCGACCAGGAGCTCGACAGGCTGCTGAGCGGCTACCGCGAGGACGTCGCGGCGCTGGAGCGGCTGAACGACCAGGTCACGGCCGTCAGAGGCCGCGGCCGGGCGGCGCAGGGACGCGTGGTCGCCGAGGTCACGCAGACCGGCGGGCTCACCGGGCTCACCATCGACCCGCGCGCCATGCGCCTCGGCTCCGACGCGCTGGCGGAGGCGATCCTGGAGGCGGCGGGCGCGGCGGCACGGGAGGCCGAGCAGGCGGCGGCCGACCTGGTGATCCCGTTCATCACCGGAACCCCGCTGGATGACGGCTCCGGACCGGACGACCGCCGCGGGGGTCGCAGGCGTTGAGAATCAACCCCGGCCGCGCGAGCATTCTCGGATTCGGGACCCTCGGCCTGGCCGGTTTCGTCTTCGAGATGCTCGCCGTCGACTATCCGCACGGTGACCCGGAGGGGGCCAGGATGGCCGCCGCCGTCTGGGACCGGCTCGCCGAGCGCATCGAGAGCAGCCCCAAACGCACGTTCCCCGCGGCCCAGGCGGTCTGGCGGCACAACGGCGGGGACGGTGTGGACGCCTACAAGCGCGCGGTCACCGCCGAACTGTTCCCGGAGGACGAGAGCGAGGGGTACGCCGCCAGGCTCGCCCGCCGCTGCCGGCACAACGCCGAGGCGTGCAGGGAGTTCGCCGACATCATCGACACGGTGCGGCACACCTACCGGACGCTCGCCCTGGCCAACTTCGCCAGCTTCGTCTACATCGCCACCTTTCCCTGGCAGGCGGGGGCAGCGTACCAGGTCACGCAGTTCCTCATGCGCAGGGCGCAGGCGGGCATGCTGGCGAAGCTGCTGGAGCACAGCGTCGCCAAGATCGTGCTGAGCAAGCTGACGGAGTACTCCCTCGGCAGCGCCATCTTCGCGATCGGCGACGTGTCGGTGATGGCGGGGGTCAAGGCCCTGCGCGGCGAAGGGGCCGGATCGTTCCAGGACAACGCGTCGCTGGCGCTGAAGGAATTCGCCGCGTCGGTCGCCTTCTACGGCGTGTTCGACGCCACCGCGCCCCTGATGAAGAAGGTGAGCGCCAACCCCGACGTCCAGTACTTCCTGGGCCGGCTGGCCGGCGGATCGATCGGCTACGGGCCCACGTACGACGCCCTGAGCGGTGAGGACGGCACCGACCTCGCCCCCACCTGGAAGGAGACCATCGGCCGGACGCTGCTGTATTTCGCCATGGCTCACAAACCCGCACGCTGAAAGGACCACATGGAGTATCACCGATCAGGGATCGGTTCGTCGGCGGAGGCGTTCGACAACGAGGCGAGCGACCTCGCCGACTACGTCACGCTGGCGGGGGAGGAACTCGACGCCATCGGCAACTTCTGGGGGGAGGGCAAGGAGGGCGTGACGTTCTTCAAGGGCGAGGGCGGCGGCACGGGGTACGAAGCGGTCACCGGCCAGGTCATGGAGGGCCTCGACGTGTTCAGGACCGCCCACAACGAGGTCGCCACCCGGCTGCGGCTGACGGCCGACAGCGTCACGGTGGCCGACTGGGAGAGCGTGCTGGCCGTCCTCGCGGTGCTTCCTCCACCCGACCCCGGCAAGCCCATCTGGGGGGCGATATAGCCGCGTGGACATGGGGATCCCGGCGCCGGTGAAAAGTTGTGGCCATGGGTGACAAGAAGGACGAAAACTGTTTTAATCCCGCCTAGATAACAAAGGGGCGGCATAGCCCCGTGTGACCGTTTTCCTCGAGCGGGAAAGGCGGGTCCGTGCGAGCACCAGGTGGCGAAGTCGTCATCACCGGCGGTCTCGGTTTCATCGGCTCTCATCTCGTGGACGCCTACCTCGCGGCCGGCCACCGCGTACGGATCATCGACTCGAACGCCGGCGCGGTCATCGACGGCGAGGACTACGACGCCGACCCCCGCTGCGCGGTCATCAGGGAACGCGTCGAGGACTACCTGGCCGCCGGCGGCGACTTCACCGGCGTGGACCGCGTCATCCACGCCGCCTCCTACGT
This sequence comes from Nonomuraea mesophila, assembly GCF_004352805.1. Lineage (NCBI taxonomy): Bacteria > Bacillati > Actinomycetota > Actinomycetes > Streptosporangiales > Streptosporangiaceae > Nonomuraea > Nonomuraea mesophila. The sequence continues at coordinate 12,223 of NZ_SMLD01000181.1, read as the reverse complement.
GGGCCCGGCCGGCATCCTGTCGCGCGCCGGACGGCTCGGCCACGACATCATCGGCAGCACCGCGCCCGTCATCGAAGCGTGCATGAACGCGGGCGCGCCGCTGTGCATGTTCAGCTCCGCCGAGGTGTACGGCCGCAGCGGCGTGCTCGACGAGAAGGACGACATCGTCGTGCCGACGCAGTACAACACGCGCATCGAGTACGCGGTCGCCAAGACCCTGGCCGAGGCGATGGTCTGCAACAGCCGCGGGCGCGGGCTGCGCGGGATCGTCATCCGGCCGTTCAACGTGGCGGGGGCGCGGCAGTCACGGGCCGGCGGGTTCGTGATGCCGACGTTCGTGCAGCAGGCGCTGGCCGGGCGGCCGATCACCGTGTTCGCCGGCGGCGACCAGGTCAGGGCGTTCATCGCGGCCGGCGACCTGACGGGCTTCCTCACCGGCTACATGGACCTGGCGCTGCGGGGCGACGACGTCATCATCAACGTCGGCAACCCCGCCAACGCCGTCACCATCATGGACCTCGCGGAACGGGTCAAGAGCCTGCTCGCCAGCCCCTCCCCCATCCTCAGGGTGGACGGCAGGAGCGTGCACGGCCCCCACTACGCCGAGGCCGAGTCGTTCCACAAGATCCCCGCGCTCAGGACGGCCACCGACCTGGGCTGGCGGCCCCGGATCCCGCTCGACGAGCTGATCCTCGCCACCGCCGACTACTACCGTGCCAGAGAGGACCGAAGGGCAGTGAATGCGCCGCTTTGACCGCGTCCTGGTGATCTCCCCCCACGCCGACGACGAGGTTCTGGGCTGCGGCGGCCTGATGGCGGCGCAGGCCGAAGCCGGAGCCGAGGTGCACGTCCTCTACCTGGCCGTGGACGGCATGCGCCACTACGGGCTGGACGAGGCCACCACCTACGGCCAGCGCCTCGACGAGATCGAGACCGTGCGCGAGCTGCTCGGCTTCACCTACGACATCGCGTACGGGGACCGCGGGCTGACCGAACGCCTCGACACGCTGCCGCGCAGGGAGCTGGTCGACCTGTTCGAGCAGGCGCTCAACGAACGCCGGCCCGACCTGCTGCTGCTGCCCAGCTTCGCCGACTACGACCAGGACCACTGCGCCGTCTTCCACGCCGCCTTCGCCGCGGCCCGGCCGATCGCGCCGCAGTTCGGCAAGTGGCTGGTGCCCAACGTCTTCATGTACGAGATGTCGAAGATCCAGTGGGCCTCGGGGCCGATCCCGCGCTCGACGGCGTACTGCGACATCGGACCCCACCTGACGCGCAAGCTCGCCGCGCTGCGCGGCTACAGGAGCCAGCACCGGCCCTCGCCGCACATCAGGAGCGAGCAGTCGGTGACGGCGCTGGCCACGCTGCGCGGGGCGGAGATCGGCGTCGCCCACGCCGAGGCGTTCGGGGTGCTGAGGGAGGTCCTGTGAAGACGTTCGCGTTCGCCACCGGCATGGAGTTCGCCGCCCCCGCCGTGGACGTGCTGGTCGCGCAGGGCACGCCGCCGTCGTTGCTGATCGGCTATCCGCCGCGGCTCAGCCACCGCTCGGGGTACGCCCCGCTGCGCGAGGCGTCGGACAAGCACGGCATCCCGCTGCTGGAGACCGACGACATCAACGACGGGCGCGCGTACGAGCGGGTCAAGGGCATGGACCTGCTCGTGATCGCGGGATGGTCGCAGCTCGTACGCGAGCCGCTGCTGTCGGCCTGCCCGCGAGGGGCGATCGGCCTGCACCCCACCCGGCTGCCCGAGGGTCGGGGACGGGCCGCGCTGCCGTGGACGATCATCAAGCGGCTCACCACGAGCGCGGTCAGCCTGTTCTTCCTCGACGAGGGCGCCGACACCGGCGACCTGATCGCGCAGCGGGAGTTCGCCATCAGCCGGCGCGACGACGTCACCGCGGTGTACCGCAAGGTCACCGAGATCAACATCGATCTGCTGGCCACGTACATCCCCTTGCTGCTGGACGGGCGGGTGGTGGCGCGGGCGCAGGAGCCCGGCGGGTCATGGTGGGAGAAACGGCGGCCCGGGGACGGCGTGATCGACTGGTCGCGGCCCGCCTCCGACCTCTACGACTGGGTGCGCGCTCTGGCGGCCCCGTACCCGGGCGCGTTCACGTCCGTGGCGGGACGGCGCCTGTACGTGCACAGCGCCGACCTCATCGAGCACGGCGGTTCCGAGCCCGCAGGCACGGTGCTCGCGCCCGTCTGGTCGACCGGCACCGGCGGGATGCTGGTGGCGTGCGGGTCGGGACTGCTGGTGGTGCGCGAGATCCAGTGGGAGGGCGGCGAGCGGCGCGACGCCCTCGACCTGCTGGAGTCGGACGAGCTCGCGGTCGGCGCATGCCTGGGAACGTGAGCCCGTCCGCCGGCCCGCCGCCACGCGCAGGCGCCGATCCGGAGGGGGACGTGCGGCTGACCGGAGCCGTCATGGCGCATCCACGGCGCAGGGAGGCGGCCGCCCGGCTGGCCGGGGACGTCCTGGACGTGGTCACCGACCCGGATCCCGGGGGCCGGCCGTCGGCGTTCCGCACCTCGCTGCTGGCCTGGTCGAGCATCCCCGAGCACGCCACCCACCACGTGCTGCTGCACGACGACATGGCCCTGTCCGGCGGCTTCCTCGACCGGGCCGCGCGCGCGGCCCAGGCCATGCCGGGCGCCGCGCTGGCCCTGTTCGCGTTCTGGAACTCGCGCAACGGCGCCGCCGTACGGATGGGCGCGCTGGCAGGGGCGCGCTGGGTGCGCGGGGCGGGCGAGTACACACCGGTGGCGGCGCTGCTGCTGCCCAGGCACGTGGCCGCGGGGTACGTGGAGTGGGCCAGGGACAAGGGCGGCACCTGGCCCGACGACGTTCTCATGGGCCGCTACCTGCGCCAGGCCGGGGTGCCGGTGTACGTGGCGGTGCCGAGCCTGGCCGAGCACGAGGACCTGGCCAGCCTCGTGGACAACGACTTCCAGGGGGTACGCCGCTCCCCGTGCTTCTTCGCCGACGACCCGCCGGCCGATGCCGGTGAGGACCGGGTGCTCGACCGGCTGCCGGTGATCCCGTTCCTCAAACGCGGGGTGGCCCAGTGCGCGGTGCGCGTGCCCGGCACCGGCCGGTGGCGGGACCTGCGCTGCGACGACCACCTCGCCGGCCTGGGGATCGACGCGGGCGCACTGCGGGCACGCGCAGGGGCCGGCCCGCACTTCCCGCTGTGGCTGACGGCGTACACGATGGGGGTCGTCCACCGCGGGCCGCGCGGGGACGCGCGGCTCGTGGACGAGGCGCTGGCCACCCTGGGCCCCGGCGGGCTCTGCCACGAGCTGGGGGCGCGCGAGCTCGCCCGGTTGTGGCCGGAGCTGCACGACGTCGCCAGGGCCGGTCTGGAAGCGGGCCTGGAAGCGGGTCCGGAAGCGGGTCCGGAAGCGGGCCTGCGGGCGGGCTCCGCTCTCGCGCCGCCCGGCGTCCCCGCTCCGCCTGTCGTCCAGGCGCGGCAGGAGGTGGCCGTCACCGGAGCGGCGACGTTCGTCCGGCAGCACGTGGCGGACGTCCTGACCGACCGGGGTTTCCGCCTGTCCGGGGGCGAGGCCGGCGTCGTGGTGCACGTCTGCGCGCTCGGCTGGGACACGGACGCGGACCCCGAGGAGGAGGTACGGCTGGCCCGCGCCGCCTTCGCGGGCGGCCGTGGCGGGGTGCTGCTGAGTTCCTCCCGCGTCTACCCGGCGCGCACGTGGGTGGACGAGGAGACGCCCGTCGAACCGGCGGACACCCCCCTGGCGCGAGCCCTCCTCGCGGTCGAGTCGGCCGCGCCCGGCGCCGTGGTGCTGCGGCTGGGCGAACCCTACGGGCCCGGCATGCCCCAGCGCGGGGCGGTGGCGGACCTGGTGCTGCGCTCCTCCCTCAACCGTCCTGGGTCCGTGCACGGTCCTCCCGCGCAGCTCGTCCACGTGCGGGACGTCGCCCAGGCGGTCCTGGCGGCGCTGGAGAAGGGGGTCGCGGGGCGGGTGTACAACATCGCGGGACGGCGGCGCCGGCGCATGCGGGAGCTGGCCGACGCGGTGTCCAAGGCGGTGCGGCCGGTGCGCCTGGAGACCTCGGAGAGCCCCGGCGGCCCGCTGGTCAACGTGGAGCGGGCGGGCGTGGAGCTCGGCTGGCGGGCGGAGGTGACGCTGGACTACGGGCTGCACACGTTCGCGCAGTGGCTGGCGTACGAGAGCGACCGCGCCTGACCGCCTTCGGGCGCACGCCGCGCGGACCACCAGCGGTCGCGGATCAGACGACCGGGCGCCGGCGCAGGACGCCGTCGGGGCCCGCGCCGATGAGGGCGCCGGACGCGGCGGCGAGGACGGTGTGGCCGGCCGCGGGGCCGAGATCCGCCCACGGTGTGTCGTGGCGGGCCGCCGTTCTGGTGAGGACGCGGTCGGCCACGACGGTGAACAACCTGCCGTTCATCGCGGCCAAGGTGGCCGGGCCTGTCGCCGGGCCGGTCGCCGGGCCGATCCTGGTCCAGTCGTGTGTGGCGAGCCGGCTGATGGGGAGGTGCCACAGCTCGTTCGAGGCGGTGACGGCGAACAGTCCCTCGTCGGCGGCGGCCAGTCCGGTGGTGCCCTCAGGGGCGCGGCCGACGTCCTGCCAGGGGGCAGGGCCGGGCACGGGGTCGCGGTAGCGGATTGTGCCGTCGGAGGCGACGCCGTAGAGGCCGGCGGGCGGGCCGCCGTGCGCCTCCCTCGGTGCCGCCAGGGCGATCGCGTCCGTCTCGTCGATCGTCCGCCAGGGACGGTTCTGACCGGAGATGTCCCGGTAGGCGAACGCGCCGTCCGCGCAGGCGGCGAAGATCCGGCCCTCGCAGCACACCAGCGCCCGCACGCCGCCGCCGTGCGGGGACGCGCCGGATGCAGCCCGTTCCTGTACGCCGCCGTGCAGGGACGGGCCGATCGCCTCCCAGGTGGGGCCGGGCGACGGCCGGGAGAGGCGGTCGAGGACGTTGCGGGTGATGCGGGCCAGCGCCGGGTCGTGCAGGGTGTTGCCCCAGTTGATGGTGCCCGCGTTGAAGACGGTGCCCGCGCCGAGGCGGTGCACGCTCATGGTGGCGGCGCCGGCTCTGCCGTACCGGCGCCAGTGGGCGAGGTCGGCGGTGGCGAGGACGACGAGTGACGGCGGCGCGCCGTCGCGGCCCGACGCCCGGGGCACGCCGTCCACCCAGTCGAGGTCGGCGGCGTCCGTCTCGTAGCCGATGGCGCCCCGCCCGAACGGGTCGCCGTCGGCCAGTCCGGTGCCGTCGAACACCCAGTGCCCGGCGAAGCGGACGGTGTAGGACTCCTCGGCCATGACGCGCGAGTCGACCCAGCAGCCGGCGCCGTTCAGGAACGACAGGCCGGTCAGGACGTTCTCCGGGCGGTTGACGGGTGCGCTGGGCCATTCGACGGTGACGCGGCCCGGGTCGGTGGCGGCCATGGGGTCGGCCACGGCGTCGCGGTAGCAGACCATGGTGCGCAGGTCGTCCTCGAACCGGACCTGCCACCAGCAGGTGTTGCCGGAGAAGATGGCGAGGTTGCCGCCGCGCCGGACGAACTCCTCGACCGCGTCCCGCATCTCCCACGACCAGTACTCGTCGTGCCCGTTGACGACCAGCAGCCGGTAGCGGCTCAGCAGGTCGGGGCCCCCGCGCGGGGCGGGGCCCGCGTGCAGGTCGAGGGCCGAGCAGTAGTCGACGGCGTAGCCGGCCGGCGCGAGCCAGCGCAGCAGGCCCAGCTCCCACTCCTCGACCTGCGGCCCGGCTCCGGGACGGTCGAAGGTGACCTTGACGGCGCGGTCGGGCTGCTCCGACTGGTAAAGGCCCTCGCCGGGAACGCCGGGCCGGTTGTACGCCTCCCACGTGGGGAACGGGATCGACAGCAGGATGGGCGAAGCGGGCACGGCACTGCGTACGACGAAATATGCCGAAATATCGTGGTAGATCGCTCGATAGAGCGAGCTGGGCCAGTCCGTCCCGACCTTCAGCGTCCAGTACGGCCCCGGCGCCGCGGCGCATTCCAGGACGGTCCGCCCGGACGGCACGTCCTCCACCCTGATCGGCCCGCCGCCCTCGTCGAGCAGGCGGAAGCGCAGCGCGTCGCCCTGCGCGCACGACGTCGCCGTGGCGTACAGGCTCATGTTCGCGCCTCCCCAGCCACCAGTCTCTCCAGGTCGAGCAGGTAACGCTCGGCGTCCGGCGGCGGCAGCAGCGCGGTGTCGGCGTAGCACGACACCGCCATCCGGCCGGGCTCGCCGCCGACGTGCACGCGGAAGTCACAGATGTTGCGGTCCATCGTGTCCGTCCTGACGACCTCCGTCACCCCGGGGGCGGGTTCGCGCGGCGTTCCGTCCTCCTGGGCGAGCCGCTGGTCGTTGAAGCAGCCGAACGACCTGATGCCCGGCCCGGCGCCGCCGACCGCCTCCGCCATGGCGCACGGGTCGTACTGGGCCAGCCGGTAGGCGCGCAGCGCGCTCCCCCACGCCTGGCGTACCAGCGCGTCGAACGAGTCGGTGCCCAGGTCGAGCACCACGAGCGCCTCCTGCGAGATGGTGCCCACCACGTCACGGCGGCCGGCCGCGAAGCGGTTGTTCACGATCACCCGCATCCCGTGGAAGCGCTGCCCGGTGAGCCCGCCGGCCAGCCGCATCGCGGCGGCCAGCAGCACGGTGGAGGAGCTGACGCGGTTGCGGGCGGCGACGGACTGGGCGGCGGCGTCGAGGACGGGCGAGCGGAGGGTGACCTCGACGAAACGGGGCCTTCGCGGCGGGTGCGACGGTGGCGGGACCGGGTCGAGGCGGGCGTGCTCGGCGAGCCAGGCGGCGATGGTCTCCCGCGACAGGCGCCGCCCGCCGGCCGAGCCCTGCCAGGCGGCCAGCTCCCTGGGCGACGGGCCCGGCGGGGGCGGCAGGGAGTCGCGCAGCAGGAGCAGCCTGAAGTCCTTGACGAGGAGGTCGGCCGCGTGGCCGTCGGCGGCGAGGTGGCTGAGGACCAGGACGACCTGGCGTACGTGTCCCCCCTCCGTCACGAACGCCACCCGCAGCGGCCACTCCTCGCCGTACCGGAACGGCCGGGCCGTCAGCCGGTCGCACATCTGCGGGCCCGGCTCGTCCCCGGTCACCTCGAAGGCCGGCCGCGCCTCGGGGAAGATCCGCTGCAGCGGCGCGTCGCGCGGTCCGGTGAGCCGGGTGCGCAGGGACTCGTGCCTGGCGACCAGCCGGTGGAGGGCCTGGGCCGCGCGCTCCACGGTGACGGGCCGCTTCCTGGGCGCGTCGAACACGCGGCCGATGGTGAGGTAGTGGTCCTGCGGCTGCGCCGCGAGGACGGCCCGCCAGATGTCCTGCTGGCCCCAGGTCAGCGGCGCGTCGACCGGTTCAGCCATGCCGGGCGGCTCAGCCGTGCAGCCGTACGTAGTCCACCAGCTCGTCGAGGCCGTCCAGGGTGGTGGGTTCGAGCTGCACCCCGAACTCGGTCTCCACGGCGTCGATCAGCCGCAGGAAGGCGAGCGAGGTGACGCCGAGATCGCTCAGCCGGGTGCGCCCGGCCATCACCTCGGCCGGGTCGACCGCGCCGTCGGTGGCCTCGGCGATCATGCCGGCGAGCCGTTCGCGGAGCTCTCCATCCATCAACACCTGGTGAACCCTCCCTGGTCGGGGAATCCGCGGCGAGTGTGTCACGCGTTACCAGATGTCGGCAAGCGCCTGAAGGTGAGGGCTTGACGCTTCTGTGCATTTTTTCTAGCGTCAAGCGGCACGACGAAAAAAATTCTGGGGGTGGTTCCGTCGGCCCTTCCCGTCCCCGACCTCCTGTCGTCCCGAGCAGCCACCGAGCCTGATCACGAAGCGCTCGTCGTCGCGGGCCAGGGAGCCATGACCCTGCGCGAATGGGACGAGCGCTCCACCGCCGCCGCCCGCGGGCTGCCGGGGCCGCTCCGGGGCGAGCGGGTGGCGCTGGTGTTCGGCGGCCGGGACTGGCTCGACTACGCGGTGAGCTGGATGGCGGTGCTCAAGGCGGGCGGCGTGGCGGTGCCGCTGCCGGACCGGGCGGCCCCTCCCGAGCTGGCCCACATGATCGGGCACGGCGGCGCGGCGGTGGTGGTGCACGGGCGCGACGCGCTGCGGGAGCCGCCTCAGGGCCCCGCCGTCATCGCCTTCGAGGACCTGTTACGCCGCTCGGGAGCCGCGGCCCCGCGCGCGATCGACCCGCCCGCGATCGACCCTCTCTCGCTCGCCCAGATCCTCTACACCTCCGGCACCACGGGCCGCCCCAAGGGGGTGGCCGCCACCCACGCCAACCTGACTTTCCCCCCCGTGCACCCCAAACGCCGTCCGTTCGCCCATTCCCGGCATCTGGTGCATGCCTTCCCGATCGGCACGAACGCCGGCCAGGTCATGCTGCTGCACGCGCTCACCGCGGCCCCCACGGTGGTAACGCTGCCGACGTTCACCCCGGCCCGGTTCGCCGCCCTCGTCGAGACGTACGCGGCCGGCACCTGCTTCGTCGTGCCCGCGATGGCGATCGAGCTGCTCAACGCCCAGGTGCAGGACCGCCACGACCTGTCGAGCGTGCTGCTGCTCGGCTCGGCCGCCGCCGCGCTCCCGCCGGCCGTGGCCGCCGGGCTCACCGTCGCGTTCCCGAACGCGACCGTGGCCAACTATTACACCTCCACGGAGGCGGCCCCCGCCCAGACCATCATGATCTACGACGGCGACCGGCCCGGCTCCCTCGGCCGGGCGGCGGGCGGGTCGCGGCTCAGGATCGCCGACGCCGAGGGCAACCCCGTGCCCGAGGGGACGACCGGCGAGGTGTGGTTGCGCGCGGCGGCCCATCCCCGCGCCTACTACGGCGAGCGCGACGACGCCTTCCAGGACGGCTGGGTGCGCATGGGCGACCTGGGCTACCTCGACGACGAGGGCTACCTGTACCTCGTCGACCGCGACGGCGACGTGATCAAGTCGGGCGCGTTCAAGGTGTCGACGCTGCAGGTCGAGGCCGCGCTGCACGAACATCCCGCGGTGGCGGACGCGTCGGTGTTCGGGGTCGCGCACCCCGTGATGGGCATGGCGGTGGCCGCGGCGGTGGTGGCCCGCGAGCCGCTGGCGCTCAGCGACGTACGGTCCTTCCTCCGCGACCGGCTGGCCGGGCACGAGCTGCCGTCGAAGCTGCTCTGCCTCGACGCCCTGCCGAGGAACACCGCCGGCAAGGTCATCAAGCGGGAACTGCGCCGTCTGGCAGAGGAGTGAACATGGTCCTGGCATCGCAGGCGCAGCACGGGATGTGGATCACCGAGGTGTTGCACGGCACGGGAACGGCCTACCACATGCCGTTCGCCCTCTGGTTCGACGGGCCGCTCGACCGGGAGGCGATGCTGCGCGCGTGCGAGGCGGTCGTCGACCGCCATCCGGTGCTGAGGTGCGCGTTCGGGCAGCGCGACGGCGACCTGCACCTGGTGCCGGACGCCGCGCGCCCGCCCGTGACGTTCATGGCCGCGCCCGATCCCGGACGGCTGCTGCGCGAGGAGATCGCGCGGCCGTTCGACCTCGGGCGGGGACCGCTCGCGCGGTTCACGCTGGCGCAGGTGGCCGGGGAACGGCACGTGCTGCTGTTCGCCGGGCACCACCTGGTGTTCGACGGCATGTCCAAGGACCTCCTGACGCGCGACCTCGCCGCCGCATACGCGGGTGGGACGCTCGCGCCGCTGCCCATGCCGTACGGCGCGCCGCTCACGATCCCGCCGGAGGCCGCCGCGTACTGGCGGGCCCGCTGGCGGGACACCTCCGAGGTGATGATCGGCGGGACGGTCAGGACCGCGGGGACGGCGGGCCGCGCCGAGGAGGTCCTGCTCGACCTGACCGGCGAGATGGCCGCGGCGCAGGCCACCGGGGTCACGCGGTTCGAGGCGTTCCTCGCCGCCGTGCACGGGCTGCTGTTCTGCTACGGCAACGCGGAGGCGGCGGTCGCCATCGCCATGTCCACCCGGCAGGCCGCGACCCGGGACCACATCGGCTTGTTCGCCACCGAGCTGCCCGTCTACTCCGCGCCCAAGCCGGACACCACGTTCAGGCAGCTCGCCCACACCCTGCGGGCCGAGGTGCGCGAGCTGAACCGTTTCCGCGACGTCCCCGCGGCCCGCGCTGTGGGCGGGATCAGGCCTCGGCCCGCCCTCGCCCCCGTGTCGATCAGTTTCCGGCGGCGGGCGGCGGACGTGGTCTTCCCCGGGCTGCGGACGTCGGCCGAGTGGAAGATGTCCAGCCGCACGGTCAGGAACGTACTGCACCTGCAGGCCGTGGACGGCGACGACGGGCTCAGGCTCACCCTGCACCACAGCCCGGACCTCATCTCCACCCGGGACGTGGAGACGGCGGGGGACGACCTGAGAGCCCTGCTGGCCACCGCGAGCGCCGACCCCGACGTGCCGCTGACCACCCTCCTGCCGGCCGCCGGCCCCGTTCCCACGATCTCGACCGCCGCGCCGCCGCAGGCCCCCGGCGGATCCCCCGCGCCGGCGCGCGAGGCGGGGGCGGTGGACGGCGAGCTGGTGGAACAGGTACGGCTCATCTGGATGGAGGTGCTGCGGATCGACGACGTCGCCCCCGACGAGGACCTGTACGACCTGGGCGGCCACTCCCTCACCATCACCCAGATCAGCGCGAGGATCAGGAAACGGCTCGGCGTGGAGGTGCCGTTCGACGTGTTCCTCGACGACCCCACCGTCACCGGGGTGGCGGCGGCGGTCAGCGAGCTGCGCGCATGATCTCCCTCGGGCAGGAGCGGCTCTGGTTCCTGCAGCGGCTCGACCCGGCCGACCCCGCCTACCGGGTGGCCGTCGTGCGCCGGCTGCGCGGCCCGCTCGACGCCGGCGCGCTGACGGGCGCGTTCGCCGACGTGGCGGCCAGGCACGAGTCGCTGCGCACCCGGTTCCCCGAGGACGACGGGCAGCCGGTGGCCGTGGTCGACCCGCCGGGCCGCGTACCCGTCGAACTGGTCGACCTCGCCACCCCCGAGCAGGCCGAACGGCTGTGCGAGCAACGCGCGAACACCCCCTTCGAGCTGGGCGCCGCGCCGCCGCTGCGGGTCACGCTGATCCGGCTGGCCGGGGACGACCACGTGCTCTGCGTCGTGCTGCACCACATCATCGGCGACGGCTGGTCGCTCAACGTGCTCATGGACGACCTGGCCAGGTGCTACGCCTCCCGCGTCCACGGCACGCCGCCCGGGCTGCCCGAGCTGCCGGTGACATACGCCTCGTACGCCGACGCGCAGCGGGCCGCCGACGCCGGCGTCGGCTACTGGACGGACCTGCTCGCCGGGGCCACGCCGCTGGACCTGCCCGCCGACCGCCCCCGCCCGGCCCGTCGCGGCAGCGAGGGCGGCGAGTCCCACTTCGACCTCGACCCGGTGCTGGTGGGCGCGCTGCGGCGGCTGGCGCGGTCCGAACGCTGCACGCTGTTCATGGTGCTGCTCACCGCCTACCAGGCGCTGCTGGCCCGCCACACCGGCCAGGACGACATCCTCGTCGGTACGCCCACCGCCGGGCGCTCCCGGCCCGAGCTGGAGCCGATGGTGGGGTTGTTCGCCTCCACGCTGGTGCTGCGGGGCGACCTGTCGGGCGACCCGCCGTTCACCGAGCTGCTGCGCCGCACCCGCCGGAGCGTGCTGGAGGCCATGGCGCACGGCGAGACGCCCATCGAACGGGTGTTGTCCGCGCTCGACATCGAACGTGACCTCAGCCGCACGCCGCTGTTCCAGACCATGTTCGGGCTGCACAACGCGGCCGTCGGCTACGGGGAGGCGGCGACGTTCGCGGGGCTGGACAGCGCGCCGTTCCCGCACGGGGCGCCGCCCTCCATGGTGGACCTGCGGGCCGACCTGTGGCCCGACGGGGACGGGCTGCACGGCGCGTTCGTCTACAGCGCCGACCTGTTCGAGCAGGACTCCGCCGACCGGCTGACCGCACGTTTCCGTACGGTGCTCGCCTCGGTCGCCGGGTGCCCCGAGGCCCGGCTGTCCGAGCTGGACGTGCTGCCGGCCGGGGAGCGCGAGCTGGTCGGCACGGCGGGGAACGGCCCCGCGCTCACCGTGCCCGACGGCACCGTGGTGGACCTCTTCCTCCAGCAGGCGCAGGCCCGGCCGGACGCGGTGGCCGTGGAGTGCGACGGGACGCCCGCCGAGCCGCCCGGCGCCACGCCCGGGGAGCCCGGCGGGGAGCGCGGCGGGGAGCGCGGCGG
>NZ_SMLD01000180.1:0-18576 GCF_004352805.1 Nonomuraea mesophila | reverse complement strand
AGGGCGGGCGGCGTCTCCCTGAGCGACAGGCTCGGCTCGGGCTCGGAATCCGAAGGGGTGGGCGCGGCGGACGTCGGGGATGCCGCCGTCGGCGTCGCGGGCGCGGACGCCGACGCGGGCGGCGGAAGGGCGGTGCCGCTCCTCGTGTCGGGCGGGTCGCTCAGGACCACGAACGCCGACACCACCGCGGCGGCCGTCACCAGCACCAGGCCGCCCGTCACCGCGAACTTCGTCGCGGGCGCCATCGTGGTCTGGAACAGGCTCGTGGAGCCTCCGTCGGCCGGCGGCTGCGGCCTGGGCAGCAGGGCGGTGAGCGGCACGGTCAGCAGGCCGAGGCCGGCCCGTCCCCGCCGCTCCCAGTCCTCCCCGTACGAGGCCAGCGCGACCCCCTCCAGCTCGGCCAGGAACGCCCGCGCCGACTCCGGCCTGGCCCCGGGGTCCTTGGCCAGGCCGTGCTCGACGATCGGCCGCAGCGGCTCGTCGACCTCCTCGACCGGCGGCGGGACGTGCTGGTGCTGGTAGGCCAGGGCGGCCACGGTGTCACCGTGGAAGGGGCGGTGGCCGGTCAGGCACTCGAAGAACACCAGTGTCGCGGCGTACACGTCGGTCGCCGGGCCCGCCGGGGCCTCCTGCCACTGCTCGGGCGCCATGTAGGAGGGGGTGCCGACGAGGTCGGCCGTCTCGCCGACGTGCGCGGCCACGCCGAAGTCGACGAGCTTGCTCTCGCCCTCCTCGGTGATCATGACGTTCTCGGGTTTGAAGTCCCGGTGCACGACGCCGCGCTCGTGAGCCTCGGCCAGGCCGAGCAGCGCTCCCTTCAGCACCACGAGCGCCGACTCCGCTCCGGTCGCGCCCTCGTGCTCCAGCAGCCGCCGGAGCGTGATGCCGTCGACCAGTTCCATCACGATGACGGCGTCGTCGCCGGCCTCGACGTAGTCCAGCACGCGGGCGGTGTGCGGGCTGTCGATCTCCTGGATGACCTGTGCCTCGGTCCTGAACCTGCCGGCGAACTCGGCGTCCTCGCGCAGCGGGTCGGACAGGTGTTTGATCGCGACGGCCAGCCCGTCGGAGTCGCGGACGGCGAGCATGACCCGCCCGGTCCCGCCGTGTCCGAGTTCCCGGATCTCGGTGTAGCCGGGAACTTCCATAGGGGACCTCCTGACCGGAAAAAGATCCTTATGTCAGGACGCTAACCCCCCGTAACATCGCGTGTCGACCCTCTTCGCCCCCAGGGACCGGCCCCCTGCCGCAATCGATATATTTCCTCCTCCATATAGTAGTTTTGTGGCGATCGACGATCATCTGCGCGAGTGGCTCGGCGTCTGGCCGCCCACGCAAGAGCTCCAGGTCACCGGATCGCGGCGGCGCACCCTGCCCGGGTGGGACGGCCAGATCTACCCGGCGCTCGGCGTACGCTCCCCGGACCGCGGAGTCCTGTCGGTGCCGCCCGAGCACGTGGAGCGCGTGGCCGCCGCACGCACGATGGCGGAGGTGCCCAAGATCGTCGGGTACGCCGAACGCGGCTGGTTCGAAGCCGTCTTCCGGTGGAGCACCCGCCCGGCCCCGCTGGAGGACGCCGGGCAGTGGCTGCCCGCGACCGCCCCGGAGGTGCCCGCATGGTTGCACCCCTTCGGCGGCGAGGTCCTGGTGGCCACCGACCCCCGCACGGGCGAGCACCTGGCGGGGGTGGGGATCAAACGGCACGACGCGTACGGGCACGAGCTGTCGGTGGTGACGGCCCCGGCGGCGCGCGGACGCGGGCTGGCCAGACGGCTCGTCGCGCAGGCCGCCCGGCGGGTGCTGGACGAAGGGGCGGTGCCGACGTACCTGCACGCCTTCGGCAACGACGCGTCGGCGGCCGTCGCGCAGGCGGCGGGCTTCCCGGCCCGGGGCTGGACGGCCTTCGGCATCGCCGAACGGTGACCTCGACGGGGCCGGCGCCACGCGCGAGCGCCTTGGTCGCCGTCCCCCCGGCGGTGTCCGTCGCGACACGACCGTGCGGTCCCGGGGGTCAGGTGCTGATGGTGGCGACGGGGTCGGCGTCGTAGGTGCGGGCATAGCCGTCCTCGGTACCGACGAGGATGTCGGCGACCTCGAAGTAGCGGTCCCAGAACGGGGTCTCGCGAAGCGCGTCGATGAGGAGCCGGTAGGCGTGGTGATCATCCGCCTCCCAGACCCAGACGTCGGTGACCCGCGCGGAGTAGAACCCGGTGTCGTAGAAGCGTGATCGCACGCCGGCGGTTCTCGCCTCGATCGTGGGGACGACCTGGGTGGTGAAGGCGTCGATCCGCTCCGGGACGGTCAGCGCGAGCCACTCGGGCGTGGTCTTGACGAGCATGAACGCGGTGACCGGCGGTTCGGTGTCCTCGATGGGCATGATGGATGTCTCCCGGGTGGTCGTGGCGGTGCAGGGCTTCAGGACAGGACGGCGGGCTTGAGGGTCTCGGCGCACCACTGCTCGAACGTGGTCGGTCCGGTGGTGTCCGGGGTGCGTGCGACACCGGCGTCGAGGCCCTCGTTCTTGGCCCGCTTCATGTCGACGATGCCCTGCACGAACGCCTCGTCGAGGCCGTGGCCCACGAGGTCGGCGCGCAGCTCGCCGAGCGGCCGGTGTTCGTAGCGGACGGGGCGGCCGAGCTGCTCGGTCATGATGCGGGCGAGGTCGTCGGGCGACAGGTCCCGCGGGCCGAGGACCGGGACGCTGCCGGCGTCGCTCCACGAACGGTCCAGCAACAGGCCGGCGGCGACGGCCGCGATGTCGGCGACGGCGACCAGGGGCGCCTTGCGGTCGGCGTCCACGGCGTCGGAGAAGACGCCCTCGTCGCGGATCGAGGCGGCCTCCTCCAGGAGGTTCTCGAAGAAGGACGGGCAGGCCAGGGCCCGGTAGGCGACACCGGCGCCGGCCAGGAGGTCGTCCATCGCCAAGGACCCGCTCCTGGTGCGGGCCGGACAGACCATGGTCCCCACTCCCCGCGCCCTGGCCCTGCGCGACGAAGCCGCCGCGGTGGTACGCCGCCTCGATGCGCTGCTCAGCCCCGGCGGCGACACCGACCTCAGCACCCTGCGCACCACCTTCACCCTCCAGGCCGCCGACCTGGTCGGTGCGGCGCTCGCTCCCGGGCTGCTGCGCCGGGCCGGGCAGGAGGCGCCGGGCATCTCGTTCAGGATCCTGGCGGAGGAACTGGAGGCCGGTCCGGCCCTGCGCGACGGCCGGATCGATCTGGAGGTCGGATCCATCGACCACGTGGACCCGGAGACCCAAGTCGAAGAGCTGGTCACGCTCCGGATGATGGCGGCCGTCCGTCCGGGCCACCCCCTCGCCGGGGAGCCGCTGACCCTGGTGCGGCTCGCCGCCGCCGAACATGTCGTGGTCAGCCGGCGAGGCCGGTTCACCGGCCCGCTCGACACCGCCCTGGCCGAGCGGAACCTGCACCGGCGGGTCACCGCCGTCCTCCCCAGCCACTTGGCGGCGATGGCTCTGGCGGCCGGCGGCGACGTCGTCTGCCTGGTCCCCGCCGCGCTCCCCGGCAGCCCAGAATCGCCTCTCACCCGCACCGCCACCGCCCTCGGGCTGCGGCTTCTCGACATCTCCCTGCCGCTGCCGCCCCTGACCATCGGCATGGCGTGGCACCCCCGCCAGGCGGCTGACGGAGCCCACCGCTGGCTCCGCGACGCCGTGCGGCGCACACTCCACGCGCCCGAGGCGACCTGACGTGATCTCACAGGTACGGTGCCGGTCGGGCTTTCTCGCGGCGCCCGGTTGTTGCGGTACCGGCGCCGTACGTCCCCGTGGTGCGCCGGGCCTCAGAGGTCAGGCTGCGGGGCGGGCCCGGGTGGTGGCGAGGTGGCGGCGGACGTTGCGGGCGGCCGTGCGGCCGGCGCGGTTGGCGCCGATCGTGCTCGCGGACGGACCGTAGCCCACGAGCTGGAGCGCGGGCTCCCTGACCACCTGCGTCCCGTCCATCATGATGCCGCCGCCCGGCTCCCTGAGCCGCAGGGGCGCGAGGTGGTCGAGGGCCGAGCGGAAGCCGGTGGCCCAGATGATGGTGTCGGCCTCGAGCGTACGCCCGTCGTCCCAGGCGACACCGTGCTCGGTGATGCGGTCGAACATCGGCAGCCGGTCGAGCGCCCCCTTTTCGAGCGCCTCGCGCACGACCGGGGTGTAGGGCAGGCCGGTGACGCCCACCACGCTCTGCGGCGGCAGGCCGGCGCGTACGCGTTCCTCGACCATGGCCACGACCTCCCGCCTGGCGTCCTCGTCGAAGTCGTCCCTGAACAGGGGCGGGCGGCGGGTGAACCAGGCCGTAGTGGCGGCGACCCCGGCGATCTCCGACAGCACGTGCATCGCCGAGGCGCCGCCGCCCACGACGGCGACGTGCCGGCCGGCGAACTCCCCGGGCCCGCGATAGCCCACGTAGTGGAGCGCCCGGCCGCGGAAGCCGGCGGCTCCCGGATAGTACGGCCAGTAAGGCCGCGTCCACGTGCCGGTCGCGTTGACCACGGCCCTGGCCGCCCACTCCCCCGCGTCCGTCGCGACCACGAGCCGGCCGCCGTCACCATGGCGTACGGACGCGACCCTGACCGGCCGCAGCACCTCCAGCCCCTGCTCGCGCTCGTAGTCCGCGTAGTAGCCGGGCACCACCTCGGCGGCCGGCCCGTGACCCGCGGCGTCGAGGGGGCGGCGCAGGCCGGGCAGGTCGAAGATGCCGTGCACCTTGTCCATGGTCAGCGTGGGCGACCGGTGCCGCCACGCTCCGCCCGGCCCTTGGGCCGAGTCGAGCACGACCGGCTCGAACCCGTGCCGGCGCAGGAAGTACGCGCTGGACAGTCCGGCCTGCCCGGCGCCGATGACCACGACCTCGCTGTCCTCCACACCTGGAGACAACCGATTCCACCCCCACGATCTTCCCGCGGCCTGGGTCCATGATGTTGCGCAGCACCACGAAGGACACGCTGGGCGTCCGGCCGGCGCTCGTGACGGAATGGCCCGCGCCTGGGCCCGGCGACCATCAGGACGTACGCGAGCGCAGCGCCGCACGCGCTCACGGGTGCGCGCCGGCGGTCCGGGCGCGGTCGGCGGTCCGGCGGGTCGACGGTCCCGGGAGTCGGCAGTCCCGGAGAGCCGGCGGTTCCGGGGAGCCGGCGGCCCCGGGGGCGGTCGGTGGTCAGGGGAGGGCGGCCGGGGCCGTGGAGCCCCGGACCACGAGGCCGGTGGCGAGTTCGACGTGGTGGGAGTCGATCTTCTCTCCCGCCGCCAGGCGCAGCGCCGTGCGGAGGGCCACGCCGCCCATCTCGCGCAGCGGCTGGCGGACGGTGGTGAGCGGCGGTGAGGCCATCTGGGCGATCTGGGTGTCGTCGAACCCCACGATGCTGAGGTCTTCGGGGATGCGCAGGCCGCGCCCCCGGGCTGCCTCCATGATGCCGAGCGCCGTCTCGTCGCTGGCCGCGAAGATCGCCGTCGGGGCGCGCGGCAGGCCGAGCACGGCCGCGCCGCCCGTCACGCCGTCGTGGTAGCGGAAGTGCCCGGTCTGGACGTAGCCGGGCAGCACGGGCGCACCTTCGGCTTCCATGGCGGCGCGGTAGCCGTGCAGCCGGGCCTGGTTGCAGGCCGCGGCGGCGGGGCCTCCGACGTAGGCGATGCGCCGGTGACCGAGCGAGAGCAGGTGCTGGGTGGCGGCCAGGCCGCCGGCGAAGTTGGTCGACCCGATGCTGGTCACGCGGGTGCGCGGCAGGTTGAGCGGGTCGATGAGGACGAGCGGCAGCCGGGCCTTGGCCAGGGCGGCGAGCTGGCCGGTGGTCAGCTCGCTGGTGACCGCGATCAGCGCCCGGCGGCCGGCGGCGACCAGGCCGCGGGCCCAGGCGGCGGTGCGGTCGGCACGCCGGATGCTGACCACGACGCCCACGCCGGCCTCCCCGGCGGCGGCCACGGCCCCCTGGATGATCTCGGTCGAGTAGGCGTTCAGGTCGGCGTCGAACTGCAGCTCGACGCTGCCCAGCCCGGTCACCTCGGCGCGGCGCGGGGTGGGGGCGACGTAGTCGTGCTGCCGCAGCAGCGCCTCCACCAGCGAGCGGGTCGCGGGGGCGACGTCGCTGCGTCCGTTGAGCACTTTCGACACGGTGGCGACCGACACGCCCGCCGAGGCGGCGACGGTCGCGAGCGTCGCCCGCCTAGGACTGGCCGGCATCTCCACCCCCTTGCCCGGCGCCGCCGGGGCCGACGTCAACGGGTGTCACGAGCCGCCGGCCAGGGCCGGGACGGCGCAGCGGCCCGGTCAGGCGTACGACGCCGCGGCACGGCAGGTCGGCGGCCGAGGTGCCGACGAGCACCTCGATGTCGCCCGGCTCGACAATCCTGCGCAGGTCGCGGCCGGTGAAGGCGGTGCGGTCGGCGTGCACGTGGAAGCGCACGCCGGTGCTCTCCCCCGGCTCCAGCCGTACGCGCGCGAACCCGGCCAGCTGCCGCACCGGCCTGGTCACCTGGGCGACGAGGTCGTGCAGGTAGAGCTGGACGACCTCCTCGCCGGCCCGGCCGCCGGTGTTGCGGACGGTCACCGACACGCTGAACTCTCCGTCGGTGGGCACCTCGGTGTCGCTGATCGCGAGGTCGCCGACCTCGAAACCGGTGTAGGAGGCGCCGTGCCCGAAGGGGAACAGCGGGGTCGGGTCGAGGTTGCTGATGCCCTCGCTGGCGGTGCCCAGCGGCGGCTGCAGGTAGGTGCCCGGCTGGCCGCCGTGCCCGCGCGGGATCTGCACGGGCAGCCGTCCCACGGGCTGGACTCGTCCGGACAGGACGCCGGCGATCGCCGCCGCGCCCTCCTCGCCGGGCATGAACGCCTGGACGAGCGCGGCGGACGCGGCGTGCACCTCGCCCAGCGCGTACGGGCGGCCCGAGACCACGACCACGACGACCGGCGTGCCGGTGGCGGCCAGTTCGGCCAGCAGGTCGGCCTGCACGCCGGGCAGCCGCAGGTCGTCGGCGTCGCAGCCCTCGCCCGACGTGCCGTGGCCGAACAGCCCCGCCAGGTCGCCCACGACGGCGACGCACAGGTCGGACGCCCGCGCGGCGGCCACCGCGGCGGCGAAACCGGAGCGGTCGTCGCCGCGCACGTCGCATCCGGGCTCGTGACGGATCTCGGCGCCGCGCAGTTCCTCGCGCAGCGCGTCGAGCACGGTGGGGGCCTCGATGCCGAGCCCGAGGCCGGGATGGCGGGGCAGGACGTGGTTGGGGAAGGCGTAGCAGCCCATGAACGTGCGCGGGTCGTGCGCGGCGGGGCCGACGACGGCGACGCTGCGCGGGCCCTGACGGCCCTCGCCGAGCAGCGGCAGGACGTCCCCGCCGTCCAGCAGCACGATCGAGCGCTCGGCCAGCTCCCTGGCCAGGGCGCGATTGCCGGGCGAGTCGAGGTCTACGCCCTCGGCGGCGGCGACCGAACGTTCGGGGGTCCAGTCGTGGTCGAGCAGGCCGAGCTCGACCTTGTGGGTGAGCAGGCGGCGGGCGGCCCGGTCGATCACGGACTCGGGCAGCTCTCCGCTCCTGACCCGCTCGGCGAGTCGCTGGCCGAAGCCGAGCGTGTCGGGCAGCTCGACGTCGACGCCGGCGGTGAGGGCCTGCATGCCGGCCTCGACCGTGTCGGCGGCCACCTGGTGCATGGTGGCCAGGAACGGGACCGCCCAGTAGTCGGAGACGACGGTGCCGGTGAACCCCCACTCGTCGCGCAGCAGTTCGGTCAGCAGCCAGGGGTCGGCTCCGGCGGGCACGCCGTCGACGTCGGAGTAGGAGTTCATCACCGAACGGGCGCCGCCGAGCGTGACGGCCGTCTCGAACGGCGGCAGGATCATGTCCATCAGCTCGCGGCGGCCCATCGGCACGGGACCGTGGTTGCGGGCCGCCCGCGAGGCGGAGTAACCGGCGAAGTGTTTGAGCGTGGCGATGACGCCGGTGCTCTGGAGGCCGCGGACGTAGGCGGTGCCGAGCATCGCGACGAGGTACGGGTCCTCTCCCATCGTCTCCTCGACCCGTCCCCACCGGTAGTCGCGTACGACGTCGAGCACAGGCGACAGGCCCTGGTGCACGCCCAGCGCGGCCATGTCGCGCCCGATGGCCTCGGCCATCCGCTCGACCAGGCCGGGATCGAAGGTGGCCGCCCAGGCGATGGCCGCGGGGTAGACGGTCGCGCCGTAGCTGGTGAAGCCTGTCAGGCATTCCTCGTGGACGATCGCGGGGATGCCGAGCCTGGAGCTTTCGACGACCGCCCGCTGCAGCCGGACCACCTCGGCGGCGCCCTCGGCCGTGGTGACGGGGGCGCTGCCGTAGACGCGGGTCAGGTGGCCGAGCCCGTGACGGACGGACTCCTCCAGCGGGACGGAGCCTGAGGCGGCGAAGACGTCCTGCATGGGTGCGACGTTCGGGGACTCGGCGCCGGGCTCGGGCTTCTCGGGCTCCGGCATGTCGTTGCCGATCCACCGGCTGCCGAGCTGGCCGATCTTCTCCTCCAGGGTCAGCTCCGCGAGGAGGGCGTCGACTCGGTCGGCGACGGGAAGCGCCGGGTCCTGCCACGGACGGAGAGCCCGGTCCGCCTCAGGTGTCCGATCTAGAGCCGTCATTGCTGCTCTCCTCAAGAAGTGCGTTTGTGTCGGTGACCTTTCGAAATATTTCGAGGATCGCCGACGGTCTTGGCGCGGATTTCCGAAGGCCGGTGGACCAGGGATAGCCCGCGCCAAAGTACTGTACACGGGCCTTGGCCGGACCGTAATCTGTTCGCTCCGTGGCGGGTCTTGACACACCATTGGCCGAAATCTAGATTGGCGAACCCCGCGGTCATGTCGAAAATGTTTCGGAGAGCTGACTCAAGGAGGAGTGGAGCAGTGGCGTCCGCAGGACGCCGATCCACGACCGCCGGCCACCGCATCCGATGACCAACGAGCCGCGGCCAGAGACCGCGACGTTCGAGTACGGAGATCCCCGTGGAGCCAAGGACAACGTCTCGCCGCACTTTCCTCAGCCTCTCCATGGGCCTGCCCCTGGGAGCCGCGCTTGCCGCCTGTGGCAGCTCGGGCCCGAGCAGGCCCGGCACCCCCAGTGGTGGTGGCGGTGGCGGCGGCGCTACTTATTGGTATCTGTCGACGCAGCCCCAGGAGGGCGTGCGCACCAGAACCGTCGAACGCTTCAACAAGGCCAACCCCAACGGTCAGATCGCGGGGACGACCTTCCAGAACGACGCGTTCAAGACCAAGATCAAGACAGCCATCGGCGCGGGCCAGGCGCCCACGCTGATCTGGGGCTGGGGCGGCGGCACGCTGCGCAGCTACGTCCAGGCGGGCCAGGTCGACGACCTCACCTCGTGGTTCGACGAGAACGCCGCGCTCAAGGACAGACTGTTCCCCTCCTCCTTCGGCGCCGCCACGATCGACGACAAGATCTACGCGATGCCCTGCGAGACGATGCAGCCGATCGTCCTCTACTACGACAAGCGGGCCTTCGACAAGATCGGCGCGCAGCCGCCCCAGACGTGGGGCGACATCATGGACCTGGTGCCCAAGTTCAACGCCCAGGGCATCGCGCCGTTCGCGCTCGGCGGCCAGTCGCGCTGGACCAACATGATGTGGCTGGAGTTCCTCTTCGACCGCCTGGGCGGCCCCGAGGTGTTCCAGGCCGTGTTCGACGCCGAGAAGGACGCCTGGAACAACCCGGTCGCCATCGACGCCCTGGGCAAGATGCAGGAGCTGATCAAGGCCGACGGGTTCATCAAGGGCTTCTCCTCGATCACCGCCGACTCCAACGCCGACCAGGCGCTGCTCTACACCGGTAAGGCCGCGATGATGCTGCACGGCGGCTGGACGTACGGCAGCATGAAGGGGGACGGCGGCGACTTCGTCTCCGGCGGCAACCTCGGCTACATGAACTTCCCGCCGATCGACGGCGGCAAGGGCGACCCGAGCAACACCGTCGGCAACCCCGGCCAGTACATGTCGATCTCCTCCAAGGCGACGCCCGAGGAGAAGGAGATCGCCAAGAAGTTCTTCGCCACCGAACTGATGGGCGACCAGGCGGTCAAGGAGTGGGTCGCGACGGGCGCGGTGCCGATCGTCAAGGGCGCCGACAAGGAGTTCGCCAACTCCGAGGACGCCGAGTTCCTCAACTTCGTCTACAACATCGCCGTCAACGCCAAGACGTTCGCGCAGTCGTGGGACCAGGCGCTCAGCCCGACGGCCGCCGAGGTGCTGCTGGACAACATCGCCAAGTTGTTCCAGCTGTCGATCTCTCCGAAGGAGTTCGCCACCAACATGAACGCGGTCATCGGCAAGTGAGCGCGCTCGCGACCTCCGCCACGGCCCCCAAGCGGAAGGGCCGTGGCGGCTCGCTCGCGTGGATGTCCATGCCCGCGCTGGTGGTCTTCACCGGGTTCGGGCTGATCCCGCTGATCGGGGTACTCGTACTCAGCTTCACCTCGTGGGACGGACTTGGCGACATCCACTTCGCGGGCGTCGAGAGCTGGGCGACCGTGCTCGCCGACCCGGGGCTGCCTCACGCGCTGTGGGTGACCTTCCTCGTGATGGCCATGTCCTGGGCGGTGCAGACACCGGCCAGCATCCTGCTGGGCACGTTCCTCGCCAACCACCACCGCTACCGCGCTGTCCTGTCCGTGGTGTACTTCATCCCGCTGCTGCTCAGCTCCGCGGCCATCGCCATCGCCTACAAGGCGCTGCTCGACCCGAACTTCGGGCTCGGCGCCGGGCTGCAGATCCCGCTGCTCGTGCAGGACTGGCTCGGCGATCCGTACCTCGCGTTCGGCGTGGTGATCTTCGTGGTGTCCTGGCAGTTCATCCCGTTCCACTCCCTGATCTACCAGGGCGGCGTACGCCAGATCCCGCGCTCGATGTACGAGGCCGCCGAACTCGACGGCGCCGGCCGGGTGCGCAAGTTCTTCAGCATCACCCTGCCGCAGCTGAAGTACACGATCATCACGTCCTCGACGCTCATGGTCGTCGGGTCGCTGACCTTCTTCGACCTGATCTTCGTGCTGACCGCGGGCGGGCCGGGAGACGCCACGAGGGTGCTCGCCCTCGACATGTACGTGCGCGGATGGCAGGCCAGCCAGATGGGCCTGGCCAGCGTGATCGCGGTCATCCTCGTGCTCGTGGGGCTCGTGCTGGCGCTGGTGCTGCGCCGGCTCGGCGGCCGCGACGCGAGCCACAGCCAGCTCGAAGGGGCCTAGAACATGGCGTCCACGCTCACCACGAAGCCCGAGGTCATGGAGGGCGGGCCCCAGCCGCGGCACCGGCGCCGCAACCGGCCCAGGGGCCGGCCCAACTGGCTGGCGGGACTGGTCTCCTGGCTCTGGCTGGCGGTCGTGGTCGTGCCGATCTACTGGATCGTCATCACCAGCTTCAAGTCGCAGAGCAACTACTACGCCGAGAACCCGCTCGTGCCGCCCGGCGAGCCCACGCTGGCCAACTATGTGATGGTCATCGAGTCGGACTTCCCGCTGTACTTCGTCAACAGCGTCATCGTCACGCTGGGCGCGGTCGTTCCCGCGGTGCTCATCTCCTTCATGGCGTCGTACGCGATCATCCGGGCCGGCAAGCGCAGCCGGTTCCTGCGGTTGACGAACTCGCTCTTCCTCATGGGGCTGGCCATCCCGCTGCAGGCCACGATCATCCCCGTCTACCTGATCATCATCCGGCTGCACCTGTACGACTCGCTGCTGGGGATGATCCTGCCGTCGATCGCGTTCGCGATCCCCCTGTCGGTGCTGGTGTTGTCGAACTTCATCCGCGACGTGCCCAAGGAGCTGTTCGACTCGATGCGCCTCGACGGCGCGACCGAGACGGCGATGCTCTGGCGGCTGGCGTTCCCGCTGACGCGGCCGGCCGTGGTGACGGTGACGGTCTACAACGCGCTGACGATCTGGAACGGGTTCCTGCTGCCGCTGGTCCTCACGCAGAGCCCCGACAAGCGCACGCTGCCGCTGGCGCTCTGGTCGTTCCAGGGCCAGTACAGCATCAACGTGCCCGCGGTGCTGGCGTCCGTGGTGCTGACCACGCTGCCCATCCTGATCCTCTACATCGTGGGCCGCCGCCAGCTGCTCAGTGGCCTGACCGTGGGCTTCGGCAAGTGAGCGCACGCCGCAGCACGGCTTCGTGCCGCGTCAGATGGGCGACGTCGCACTCGTAGAGGACGTCGTCGCCGCGGGCGACGTGCCCGGCGAAGGCCTCGTCGCCCGCGGCTGCCCGCTCGTGCATGTGACGGACCAGGTGCTCCAGCCGGGCTCGGGCCGTCTCGACGAGCGCGCCGCAGTCCTCCTCGCCCAGCGCGTACGCGCCGGCGAACAGGCTCAGCCGCCGGGTCTGCTCCCCGACCGGGCGGCCGTCGGCGTGCTGGGGGTCGGTCAGCGGCACGAACCGGTAGGCGGCGTAGGCAACGTCCCAGACGCGCGGGCCCGGGTGGGCGGTGTCGAAGTCGATGAACGCCACCGGCAGCCCCTCGCGGAACACGCAGTTGTACGTGGCCACGTCGCCGTGGCAGATCACCTCGGCCGGGCTCACCGCGGGGAAGTACCACTCGGCTCCGGGCGGGGCCTCGAAACCGGCGGTGGCGTCGTGGTAGCGGCGCAGCAGCTCACCGGCGGCGACCAGGGCGTCGTCGGACCGCGCCCAGCCGGGCAGCGGATAGTCGGCCGTCCGGCCCGGCACGAAGTCGAGGATCTCGCGGCCCTTCCCGTCGATGCCGTGGCTTCTCGGCGCCCCGGCGAACCCGCGGGCCGCCAGATGGCCGAGCAGGGCGTGCACGGCCGGCGTCCAGGGGCCCGTCGGCCTGCGTACGGTCTCGCCGGCCCTGACCACGTGGTTGACGCCGCCTCCTGCCAGCACCTCTTCGTCGGCCACCACACCCCCTGATCACCACCGGCCCGGCGCCCAGTGTGGCACGCGGCGCGCATACCGGGCACGCGAATATCCGGCCTACGCTGCTCACACACAACTCCCAGGCAGAGCGGATACAACAGCCCGCATGGACGCACCGATCCCCCGCCCCGCCGGCGACCCCGTGGTCCTGGTGGTCGACGACGAGCCCAACATCCGTGAGCTGCTCAGGGACGCCCTGGAGCTGAACGGCTTCGCTGTGCGTACGGCCGCCTCGGGCACGCAGGCGCTGGCGCACGTCGGCGAGGAGCGTCCCGACCTGATCGTGCTGGACGTGATGCTGCCCGATCTCAACGGCTTCACGGTGGCGCAGAGGTTGCGGCCGGACGGCGGCGGGCCGCCGGTGTTGTTCCTGACGGCGCGCGACACCGTGGCCGACCGGATCGCGGGGCTGACGGCGGGCGGCGACGACTACGTCACCAAGCCGTTCAGCCTGGAGGAGGTGGTGCTGCGCATCCGCGCCATCCTGCGCCGTACGAGTCCTCGCGAGCAGGCGCACGACGACGGGCTGCTCCGCTACGCCGACCTGGAGCTGGACGAGGAGACCCACGTCGTACGGCGGGCCGGGCGGCACGTGCACCTGTCGCCGACGGAGTTCGCCCTGCTGCGCTACCTGATGATCAACGCGGAGCGGGTCGTCAGCAAGCCGCAGATCCTCGACCGGGTGTGGGAGCACGGTTTCGGCACCGACAGCCGGATCGTGGAGTCCTACATCAGCTACCTGCGCCGCAAGATCGACGTGGTGGGCCCGCCGCTGATCCACACGTTGCGCGGCGTCGGCTACTCGCTGCGCGACCAGAGCCTGCTGGACCGCGGCCGATGAGGCCGTTCGCGCGGGCCTGGCCGCTGCGCCACCGGCTGCTGGCCGCCCTGCTGGGGTTGTCGGCGGCGGCGCTGACGGTGTTCGCGACGGCGGGGATGATCCTGCTCGACCGCTCGCTGCTGTCCCGGGTGGACACACAGCTCACCGCCTTCGCGGCCACGGTGGGCAAAGGACGGCCGCCGCCGCCTCTCGTGCGGCCGCCGCGCCGGGGTGAGGTGGAGCTGCCCAGCCAGTACCGGGTGGACTTCCACCTGCCGTCGGGAGCGTCCGTCCGCGCGGGCCCCCGCCCCGACGACGGACCGGACGTCCCCGCGGCCACCATCGCCGCCGTCCCCCCGCGCCCTTTCACCGTGCCCAGCAGGTCGGGGGGCGCCGACTGGCGCGCGCTCGTGGTGGCCCTCCCCGACGGCAACCGCGCGGTGGTGTCGATGTCGCTGGAGGCGGCCAGGAGCACCGTACGGGAGCTGCTGGTCATCGAGGTGGCGGCGGGCGCGCTGGTGCTGGTGCTCCTGGGCGCCGTGGCGCTGGCCGTCGTACGGCTCGGGCTGCGCCCGCTGACCCGGATGGAACGCACCGCCACCGCGATCGCGGGGGGCGAGCTCGACCGGCGGGTGGCCGACAGCGACCCGCGCACGGAGACCGGGCGGCTGGGGCACGCGCTCAACATCATGCTCGGGCGTCTCAGCGAGGCCCTGCGCCAGCGCGAACGCTCGGAGCAGCGGCTGCGCCACTTCCTCGCCGACGCCTCGCACGAGCTGCGCACGCCGCTGACGTCCATCCGGGGCTTCGCCGAGCTGTACCGGCACGGTGACCGCGAGCCGGATCCCGCCGTGGCGCGCATCCTGAGCCGCATCGAGGGTGAGGCCGAGCGGATGGGCGTGCTGGTGGAGGACCTGCTGCTGCTGGCGCGGCTGGACCAGGAACGGGCGCTCGACCTGACGGAGGTCGACCTGCACGTCGTCGTGGGCGACGTGGTGCACGGTGCGCGGGCCCGCGCACCGGAACGGCCCATCGAGCTGGTCCTGGACGAGCGGCCGGTACGGGTGACGGGCGACGAGCACCGCCTGCACCAGGTGGTCGCCAACCTGGTCGGCAACGCCGTGGCCCACACCCCGGCGGGCACGGCGGTCCGGGTGACCGTCGGCGAGGCCGGAGGCGGCACCACGAACGCGGGCGCGTGGGCCGGGGTCCGGGTGAGAGGGGCGGCGGCGGTCATCGAGGTGCGCGACGCCGGGCCGGGCATCGCGGCGCAACATCTGCCGCACGTCTTCGACCGCTTCTACCGGGCCGACGCCGCTCGTTCCCGCGACAGCGGCGGCACCGGCCTGGGGCTGGCCATCGCGGCGGCGCTGGTCGAGGCGCACGGCGGCCGCATCGAGGCCTACAGCGGCGACGGCACCACCTTCCGCGTCATCCTGCCGGTCCAGGGGCCGGTCGAAGGGCCGGTCGAAGGGCCGGCCGAGCAGCCGGTCCAGGGGCCGGAGAGCGTCTGACGCGGGCCACGGCACGCGGGTTCATCGTCCGGTGCGACGGGGTTCACACACTATTCCCAGGTTGTTGCTGTCCCCTATGGGCTGACACGAAGGGAGAGACATGCTGCGAGGATTCCGCAGGCGCCCCGTCCCCGCGCGCCGGCCCGAGGTCCCGGCGGCCGTTGCCCCCGGTGAGGCGGGACACGCGCTGCGCGCCCCCAGCCGGCTGCACGCGTTCAACCGGTACGAGATCAAGTATCTCGTCGACGCCGCCGTCGCCCGCGAGTTGCGCGACGAGATGGACACCGTGCTCGACCGCGACCAGCACAGCGGCGACGCGGGCTACGGCGTCTGGAGCGTCTACTACGACACCCGCCGGCTGCGCTTCTACTGGGAGAAGATCGAGGGCCTCAGGTTCCGCAGGAAACTGCGCATCCGCCATTACGGCGACCGCTTCACGGTGACCGGCGAGACCCCGGTCCATGTCGAGATCAAGCAGCGGGTCAACCGGGTCACGCAGAAGCGCCGGGTGCGCCTGCCGTACCGGGAGGCTCTGCGCCTGTGCGACGGGCGGGAGCAGGTGGGACACGAGCCGTCCGAGCGGGGCTTCCTGGAGGAGGTGCTCGACCTGGTCAGCCGGCTCGACCTGCGCGCCACCGCGATGACCGGCTACCAGCGGCACGCCTACGTGGGGCGGGGCGCGGACGTGGGCCTGCGGGTCACCTTCGACCAGCGCGTACGCGGCCGCGACCGGGACTTCCACCTGGGCGCGGACGCCGCGAACCGGTTCATCGTCCCGCCCGGAAAAACGATCATGGAGGTCAAGGCGAACGAGCGCGTCCCCTACTGGCTCACCGACCTGACCGCCGAGCGGAACCTGCAGGTGGTGCGGCTCTCGAAGTACTGCCAGAGCGTGGAGGCGCATGGGCTCGCGCCACGCTCGATCTTCCACATCCCCGGCCACGACCTGGACCCCGGACTCTCGTCGGCCCTGACCGCCCGCGTGGAGGCATGACCCATGGACTTCTCCTTCCAGGACCTGTCCGGCACGTTCAGCGTGGCCGACATCGCGATCGCGATGTCGCTGTCGTTCGTGCTCAGCGCCATGATCGGCTGGGTGTACCGGGCGACGCACCGCAACGTCTCCTACAGCCAGTCCTACGTCCAGACGCTCGTGATCCTCGGCATGCTGATCTCGCTGATCATGCTGGTCGTCGGCTCGAACATCGCCCGCGCCTTCGCCCTGGTGGGCGCCCTGTCGGTGGTACGGTTCCGCAACGCCATCAAGGAGACCAGGGACGTCGGGTTCATTTTCCTGGTGATGGGGGTCGGCATGGCCGTCGGCACCCGCTTCTACCTGCTGGCCGTGGTGGCCGCCGTGGCGATCTCGCTGATCATCATGATCATGAGCAGGTTCAACTGGTTCCAGCTGAACGTGCGCCGCCAGGTCGTCAAGGTGCAGGTGCCCTCGGACGAGGACTACACGCACGCCGTCCAGGACGTCCTCGTCCGGTACACCGACGAGTTCGAGCTGGTCAGCATGGAGTCGATCAGGGCGGGCGCGCTGACCGAACTGATGTACACCGTCCGGATCAAGAAGGGCAGCGAGCCCGCCGACCTCATCGCCGGGCTGCGCGAGCGCAACCACGGCCAGTCGGTCACCGTGCTCACCGGCTACGACCAGAGCGACCTGTAGCCGTGGCCCGTCTCAGACACCGCATCCCCGTCAGGCTCCGGCACCACTGGAGGCTCGTGGCGGCGTGCGTGGCGTTCCTGGCCGCCTGTTACGGCGTCCTCGGCAGCGGCACCGTCCGCCCGTACGTCACCAGCGTGCGGACCGCCTCGGCCGGCGGCGTCGTCGTCCGGGACCTCGCCGGGTCCAGGGAACTGTTCGACGCCGCCGCGCCGCACGAGGTCGCGCTCACCTTCCGGGACGAGAGCTACCA
Organism: Nonomuraea mesophila; assembly: GCF_004352805.1. Lineage (NCBI taxonomy): Bacteria > Bacillati > Actinomycetota > Actinomycetes > Streptosporangiales > Streptosporangiaceae > Nonomuraea > Nonomuraea mesophila. Next base: position 1,414 of record NZ_SMLD01000180.1, on the reverse strand, counting down.
GGACATGCTGGCGGAGTACTTCAAGGACGGCGACAAGAAGTACGTCGAGGCCGACCTGACCATCGACGGGACCACGATCCCGAGCGTGGGCATCCGGCTCAAGGGCAACTCGACCCTGCGCGGGCTGACGCGGGATGGGCAGACCCGGCCCCGCGCCACCACCGCCCGCGAGAACCCGCCGGAGGGTGTCCGCGCACCCGGCGGCGAGCCACCCGAGGGCGGCAAGCCGCCACAGGACGGACCCCGGCGTGGCGGGCGCGGCGGGGTGTTGAAGGCCGAGGAGCCGGAGAACCTGCCGTGGCTGATCAGCTTCGACGAGTTCGTCGAGGGCCGTCGCTACCAGGGCCACTCCCAGCTGGCCGTGCGTCCCGCCATGGGGTCGGCGGCCGTGCTCAACGAGGCCGTGGCGATCGCCCTGGTCGCCGCTGCCGGCGAGCCCTCCCAGCGGTCGGCCTACACCTCCTTCTCCGTCAACGGCCGGCGCTCGGCTCCCCGCCTCCTCGTCGAATATCTGGACGAGGGGTACGCCGAGCGGCTCGGCGACGGCGTGCTCTACAAGTCGCTCGCCTCGGGGAGCTTCACCTACCAGGGCGAGGACCAGACCGCGTACGTCGACGACTTCAAGCAGGTCAACCAGGTGGGCCTGCGCGACCTGCAACCGGTCATCGACCTGGTCAGGTGGGTGGAGCAGGCCTCGGACGAGGAGTTCGCGTCAGGGCTGGCCGAGCGGCTGGACGTCGTGTCGTTCGCCCGCTACGCGGCCCTGCAGAACATCCTGCTGAACCACGACGACATGGCGGGCCCCGGCCACAACTACTACCTCTGGTACGACCTGGCTACGGAGCGGTTCAGGGTGATCAGCTGGGACATGAACCTCGCGCTGCGAGGGGATGCCACAGCCGGCCCGCACGACGTCGTCGGCATGAGGCGCCCCCGCGGCCGCGCCGTCCAGCCCGGAGCGGGCGAGCGGCCGCAGCAGCAGGGCCGCCCGCCGGACACGCGGGGCGGGCCGCGCGGCGGCCACGCGCTGAAGGAGAGGTTCCTCAAGGACGCCGGTTTCAAGGAGCTCTATGAGCGGGAGCACGCGGCCCTCACCCGCGACCTGCTGGCCGCCGGCACCGCCACGACCCTGCTGGACCAGGCGCTCAAGGCGTACGGCCTGAACGCGGGCGCCGACCGGGCCAGGGCGGCCGAGGAGGCGGCCGGCCTGCGCGCCACGTTGGAGACCCGCGCCGAGTCGCTGGCGAGCTGATCAGCGGCGGGAGCGGAACGCCACAGCCGTCGTCGAGGTGATGGCGGTCACCAGCACGACGGTGAGCAGGACGCCGCCCAGGGGGTTCGCCCGGCGGCCCGGCAGCGGGAGGGGACGCCGGCCGGCCCGCACCGACGCGGACGGCGTGGGGCTGGGCGAAGG